>DASRND010000036.1:0-300000 GCA_035647615.1 Bacteroidales bacterium
GTTACTATCTGTATATCAATTATTTATCATATTTTATTTATTTATCGTTCCGCTGGCGTTCCGGTATCCCGGAACGGAACGAATGTTAAAAAGCCTTAATAAATCGTTCCGTTCCACTTTCGGAACCAGGAACAACCCGTTCCGTTTTTCCGATGGAACGGAACGATAACAAAAAACATTAACCATGAATCCAAACGAATTGCCAATTAAAATTAAATGCACGGTTGCCACAACGGTAAGCCAATACGATTATCAAAAAATAAAACAGGCCGCGCGAAAGGCAGGAATTTCCGTTTCAGAGTATTTGCGCCAACGGCTTGAAATTAATCACAATCAATAATCATTCTAAATTAAAAAATCATGAGTAAATTTCTAATTTTAACGGGGGATGAAAATTCCCAAAGCAATCAGCGTATCAAAGCGGAGATTCAAAATTTAGGCCATGAAGCCGAGATTAGAAACCCTATGCACTTTGTGCCGTTTATTTCAGATGCAAACGGCCATGATCGGCTTTATTTTCGAGATGTCGAAAGCGAAAAATCTGAAAGGCTAATTGCCAAAGATTATGCAGGCGTTGTCACCAGGATTGGCGGAAGCGTTTTCCTTTATGGAATGTACATCCTGCGCCAATTTGAAAACTTAGGGATATTTGTTTCCTGCCCTGCCTTCGCTGCTGAAAATTGCACCGATAAGTTTAGAACAAGCCAGCTATTGAGCCGCGCAAAAGTACCGGTGCCACGTCAGAATTTGAGTTGGCACTCAAAAAACCCTGGTGAGTTGATCGAGATGGTGGACAAAACTTTTCCCGTTTGGATTAAGCAAATTAGGGGGAGCAAAGGCGTCGGCGTTTTTCAGCTTACAGAGCCAGTATCTGCGAATCAAATTATGGAAAGTTTCAACTCCATTCCGCTAATTATTCAGCGGGATATTAATAAAAACAAGGTCGGCAAACGCTCAGATATTCGCGCCCTGGTTGTCGGCCCGGAAACGGTAAATCCTCAAATTGTGGCTTACGAGCGTATCAGTGAAAACAAAGATACACGCTCAAATTTTAGTATTCACAAATCCGGGCGGCCTATCACGTTAAACGATATTGAACGCCAGGACGCTATCAGAGCGGCAAAGGCAGTTGGTGCCGGGATTAGTGGCGTTGATATAATTCGAGATGAACAACCCGGAAGCCCTACACAAGGCAAAAGTTTTGTTATCGAGGTTAACCAAAATTTAGGCTTGAGCGGCATTGAAGAAGTGACGAAGGTAAATTGCGCCCGTATCATTGCAAAATACATTGTGGCAGAATCGAGCAGACGGCACCCGAACAAACCATTTTGGGATATGGCGTCAGTAACAGCTTTGGTAGAAATTCTTTCACCAGGTGCGGCAACTCCTGCACCAAAAAAAATATCTCCCAGCTTGGCGACTCCGGTACCTCCCGTAAACAGTCCATCCTCTTTTATGGAAAATGTAAACCGGGTGGGCAAGGAGTTTCTTTAAAATGGAACCTTGAAATGAATGCGCGCCCCATGGAGCACTCATTCTTTGTCTTTGATTTGGCGGCTTGGGATGAGAATATGAAAGCCCTGGATGAGATGCTATGCCGGTCGGAATTTGATTTTGATTTGGCGGCTTGGGATGAGAATATGAAAGCCCTGGATGAGTTGCTATGCCGGTCGGAATTTGAATTTGATTTGGCGGCTTGGGATGAGAATATGAAAGCCCTGGATGAGATGCTATGCCAGTAATAGGCCGTGCCTACTTTGCCTTTTCTGCATTGAAATTACCAAAAAAGGCGTCTATCTCCTTAATTAATTGCCTCATTATTGCGCTTTTTCCGCTAATTGGTTGATATTATACCGGTTAGCGGTTTTTTTGTGCGGTATAGTCAAGTGGCGCGATGATGGAACCCTACGCCGCCCTGTTGGGTTCTCGTAATTTCTGACGGCGTGTTTTCATGTAATATGCCTGTGAAAGCATTTTTTGTGTGCGGAACTGTGTGCGGAATTAAAAAAAGCCACTCACAAATAATTTTGTAAGTGGCTGATTTGTAAGTGACTCCGCAGGGATTCGAACCCCGAACCTCCTGATCCGTAGTCAGGTGCACTATCCAATTATGCTACGGAGCCAATTTATGTCGTCGTTACTAACAAAGAACGATTTGTTTTGAGACGGCTGCAAAAGTAATTTATTTTTATCATTAAAAAAGTGACCGCCAAAATAATTTCATCCTGACAGGTTCTGCTGCCTCACATTTTATTTGATCATGCACCGGAGCATTTGTTGCTCGCCGATGTATCCTTCGAGTGTGTCGCCAATCTTGACGGGCCCAACGCCGGCAGGTGTTCCCGTAAAAATCAGGTCGCCCATCTTTAGCGATACAAAGCGCGAAATGTATGAGATGATCTTGTCGAAGCTGAAAATCATTAGCGAAGAGTTGCCATCCTGAACGGTCTCGCCATTCAAAATAAGGCGAAAGGGAATGTTGTTGACATCCTCAAACGAATCGACGGGCAGGAAAGTGCCAATTGGTGCTGCGCCATCGAAAGCTTTGGCGATTTCCCACGGAAGGCCTTTTTGTTTTTGCTGCTGCTGCAGATCACGCGCTGTAAAATCAATACCAAAACCGACCTTGTCGTAATAGGTATGGGCGAATTTCTCTACGATGTGACGGCCATTTTTACAAATTTTCAGCACCAGCTCACCTTCGTAGTGCAAATCACTGGTAAAGTCGGGATAGAAAAAAGGCCGGTTTCGGATGATCAGCGAAGTGTCGGGCTTCATAAAAAACACCGGCTCCTGGGGCAGCGGATTGTTAAGTTCGCGAGCGTGTTCCATGTAGTTGCGGCCAATACAGATTATTTTCATGAAATAGTTAGTTGAAGCATTTGGTGGCTAAAGAATGTTTGTAAGGCTGGCAAAAGTAAAAGATATTTGGCGTGCGGTGTTCTATTTTCTAAAAATCACAAAGCGAAAAACTTCTGGAATTATCGGGAAGCAATCGACAGAGGCCAGAATTCTTTGGCAAAATTTGCGGTAGAACTGCTTTTAGAAATTTAGATCAACTTCTTGAGCTGCATCATGTGGATGATGTCCGAGACGATTTGATCGGTGTTGAGGAATTTCAAATTGTAGTGCACGTCGTAACATTGGTAGCAGCCGCGATCTTTTGAGAAGGTATCGAGAAGTTGCCGGCGATTTTCGTCCATCTCCTTAACTTTCTTGCTGGCTTCTTTGGGTGAGAGATTATGTTTATGGGCGATGTGATCCACGCGCCACTGAACTGGGGCGATGAGGCGCACATGCAAAGACTTTTCAATGTCTCTGGTGATTTGAGCTCCAGCGCGTCCGACGATAATTGCATATCCATCGACGGCAAAAGCATGAACTACTTTTTTTATGACCTCTTTTATCTTCCAGCCGCTGTAATATTTCCGTTCGGCGAGCGACATCAGAAAGTCGTCGATACTTGTGCGACTCTCTTCGAAGATGTGTTCAAGTTTTTTACTGTCGGTTTTCAGCTCTTGCGCCGAGGTTTCCAATACCTCTTTGCTAATAATCCTCCAGTCGCCTTTCTGGCCGAAAGCACGATAGTTGGTGTTGAGCTTTTTGGCGAGTTTTTTTGAAATGATGTTTGCTTCACAGCCGTATTCGCGCGAAAGAGTTACCACCGGGCCGGGAACTTCTTTTTTAAGTTCGTCCTGCCGGAATCTTTCTTTCAGATATTCTTCCAGAAAATTACTCATTGCAGATAGTTTTAAAAGTGATTGACAAAATACAAATTTTTCGCTAAAGCAAGATCAAAACATTAACCCTTTAAAGTGCAGGTTTCGATTCATGAATCTACTTCAATCCGTTATTGATAAGATCCGCCAGCTCCTGTTTTCTTTTTTGAAGCTCAGCTAAAAAATCGGTGATTGCTTTGCGCAAATGATCAAAAGAGTCGCCTTCTCTGGCGATTTCCAATATTTCGAGCGGTAACAACCATTCATTTGGGAAATCCTGCTGCAAAGTTTTCCAGATATCGGGCAGCACATCAGCAGATTGCTTTTGTTCCCGTACATCGCGCACCTCCTGATAAAGCGAATGCAATCGGCGGGCTTCGTCTGAATGAGTGATCTTATGGGTTTTTTCTTCGGGAGGCGCAAATTTCATCTGATACGCTTCCGGATCGGCGGCTCCGGAATAGACCGAAACAATTTTACTTCCTACGGCCATATCGTAAATTCCCCATTGTGGCTCAAAGAGCACCTGATCCTGATAGCGTACGGTGCATTCATCAAAAGAAAAAATCAAATTTCTCCCTTCCTGGCGAAGGATGCCCCGCAGCTTGCCCGCTACCACCACGCCTGAAACAAACTCAAGCAGGCAATGCTCACCTAAGCGTACGCCCAGCGCCTCCAGTGGAGTTATGTCAAGATTTTCGGGAGGAGTGTTGCTATTTTTAAAATTCCCGATGGGCGAACCAAATCCATCTTTATGGTACGATTTATCGTGTCCGCTCAATTGTGCATCAGCATAGCAGAGTTGGGTAGGGGAGGAAGTTTGCAGATAGATAGCCTGTTGCTGTTTTGTAATTATTTTAGAAAAGGTTCCCGAAACCTGCAATCCCGAAGCGTAAACGGCTGTAGCCAAATGTGAAGATTTAACGGCTTTTTGCAACCCCTGTGTGCCGCCGCTCCGCTGGGCCATGGTGTCGGCAAATTCGTAGAGCACTGCGGTAAGATGCGCAAAGTCAGGTATAACAAATAGCTGTGGCTGGCGGGTTGTAATATCGAAATTTGTTTTAACAGCATCTAAAGTGTAGGGCAGTTTTTTAACATCCGAACGCAAACAACTGAAGCTCTCGCCGATGGAGGAGAGCAGCCCGGCGCCATAGATTTTTGGGTTTTCCAATTCGCCGATAAGGCCATATTCCACCGTCCACCAGTGCAGGTTTCGAATCAGCGACATCTCCGACGGCTCGCCCAAATTGGCATTGATAGCCTCGAGTTTTTGCTCTGCCAGCCTCACTGCGTCAACGTTCGAATATGGGTCGGCTTTGAGGATAGACAAATGGCGAATAGCTTCGTACTGTTTGTAATCGTTGGCGGAGGAGAGGGCTTTGGCGCCAATTTCGCCAAAAAGGCGCAGATATTCAGCATAGTCGGCGTCGGCGATGATAGGCGCATGTCCGGCAGCTTCGTGAATGATGTCGGGGGCAGGAGTATATTCTATCTGATCGATGGGGCGAATGTCGGCAGCGATTACCAGCACATTGTAGGCCTGAAACTCCATGAACGCTGCCGGCGGAATAAAGCCATCTACAGCCACCGCCGCCCAGCCAATTTCCTTCAGGATGCGATTCATGCCGTACATATGCGGTATCTCATTGATGGAGATGCCCGTTTTGCGCAAGCCTTCCAAATAGCTGCCATGCGCCATGCGGCTGAGATATTTTATGTTTTGGCGCATCACATAACGCCATACCGCATGATCCTGTGGCGTGTAACTATTGTAAGGCTGGTCGATGACCAGATTTAAAAGATACCGGGGGAGCTTATCGAGCACATGATTCATTTCCATAAAAACAATGCTTTTATTTTGAATAAATAAAAATAGCAGATTGCCAAAAATAATGGTTTTGTCCACCAAAGAATCGCCACGCTGATTATTTTGGAATTATTAACGTGAAACAGAAGTAGAGATGCACGGCCATGTTTCTGAAATGCCCATGAATGATAATCAGACAATGAATGAGTATTGGATTCTGTCCATGTTATTTTTTCGCGGGATTAAAATTTAAAATCAAACCATTCTTTTGTGAATCATCATTATCCACTACCTTTGCAGCCAGAAAAAAATGTGAGATAAAGATTTGTGAAAGCTGCGCCAAAAATATTGTTAACCATTCCACTCATGGATGAGTATGAACAAATTCCTGATTTGCTCAACAGCATCCGGCAGCAATCCTATCCCAATTACAAAGCTATTTTTTGTGTTAATCAGCCCGACCAATGGTGGAACGACCCGGAGCGTCGCGCCATCTGCGAAAGCAACAGGCGCACCCTTGAGCTGCTGCAGGAAAAGTCGGATGCGCAGCTACAGGTTATCGATCGCTGCTCGCCGGGCAATGGCTGGAACGCCAAACATCAGGGAGTAGGCTGGGCGCGCAAAACTACCATGGATGAGGCGGCGCGACAGTCCGAAGCTGGCGATTTACTCCAAACCATGGACGCTGACACACATTACCATCCCGATTTTTTGCAGGCTGTAGCCGACGATTTTTCTGACAACGAGCAGGCGGGCGCTGCGGCGCAATGGTATTATCATCCCCTCACCGGTGAGCAGGCTGCCGATCGAGCCGTGTTGCGTTACGAAATTTACATGCGCTACTATGCACTCAATATGTTGCGCATCGAAAATCCTTATGCCTTTACGGCGATAGGATCGGCTATGGCATGCACCCGTGAAGCCTATCGGGCCGTGGGCGGCATAACTCCTCACCGCAGTGGCGAGGATTTTTATTTTATTCAAAAACTTAGGAAATATACACCCATACTCATTCATACCAATGCTGCTGCGCTTCCGGCAGCACGCTTTAGCGACAGAGTGCTCTTTGGCACCGGCCCGGCAATGATTCGTGGCGATGCCGGCGACTGGAGTTCTTATCCAATATACAACTATCATCTTTTTGATGAAGTGAAAACTACGTTCGACCGGTTTGATGAACTCTTCGGCGGTGATGTGGAACTTCCCATGACCGCATTTCTCGCTGAAAAGTTTGGCCACGACCACTGGAATGCGCTGCGGCAAAACAACCGCGATGCAGCAGGATTTGCACGTGCTGCTTTTCAAAAAGTAGATGCATTGCGCATTTTGCAGTTTCTAAGGTGGCGTCATCAACAGCAAAATGCCTCCGACGAACAAAACCTCTACGATTTCCTGCTTGCTTTTTATCCCAACGACACCATCGTACAAGGTGTCCATCCAACATATTTCAACTTCAGCACGGCTACAGTTGATCAATTAAATAAAATAAGAGATTTTCTAACTATAAACGAAAAACTATGGCGACAGAAAACCAAACTCCTCCGATGATGATTACTATTCTGGGAGCAACTGCCACCGGAAAAACGAAACTTGCCGCGCGTGTGGCTGACAAACTGCAGGGCGAGATCATCAGCGCCGATTCGCGCCAGGTGTATCGTGGCATGAACCTGGGCACCGGCAAAGATTATGTAGATTATACTGTGGATGACAAAAAAATTCCACATCATCTTATCGACATAGTAGAGGCAGGCACTGAATATAATGTTTTTGAATTTCAACGCGACTTTTTAGGCGTGTTTGAGGATATTGTGAAACGCGAAAAACTTCCTGTGATGTGCGGCGGTACCGGCTTGTATCTCGAAGCTGTGCTTCAGGGTTATCTGCTCGACGATGTGCCTCGCAACCAAAAGCTGCGCAACGAGCTTGACAAAAAATCGCTGCGGGAACTCGTGGAAGTGCTCGAAATCTACCGCAAAACGCACAATACCACCGATAGCACCGACCGCGACCGGGCCATCCGCGCCATCGAAATTGCCAAATATCGCCAGGACAACAACAGCGAGGATGTCGTGTTTCCGTCTATCCGCCACACGGTATTCGGCATTAATATGGAGCGTAACCAACTGCGCCAACGCATCACCGAGCGCCTGAGCCATCGCCTCAACGACGGTATGATCGACGAGGTGAAGAAGCTTATGGAAAGTGGACTCACCGCAGATCAATTGTCGTTTTACGGCCTCGAATATCGCCACATCACCGACTATATTACCGGCGAAACCAATTACAACGACATGTTCAAGCAGCTCAACACAGCCATTCATCAATATGCCAAACGACAAATTACCTGGTTCAGGAGAATGGAGAAAAAAGGCATTACCATCATTTGGATCGAGGGGAACCTGTCGCTCGACGACAAATTGCAGGCTGTCATCAATGCTACAAAAGATTATCTGTAATGATGTTTGTAAGACAATCACGGCGGATGAAGCTTCTTCTGATTTTTATGACGCTGATGTTAAGCGTCGGAGCGCAAAGTCCTTCAGGGAAATATTTTGTATTTCTAACCAGCAATCCTGCCGGAGCAGAGTTATCGAAAGCAGAGGTTGACGCACTACAGGCCGCCCATCTGGCCAACATTGATAGTCTGAAAAAAGCCCGGTGCCTGCTGGCATCAGGATCATTTCATGGCGGTGGCGGCATGTTTGTGCTGGCGGCGGCCACACTCGACGAAACACTGGCCATCATCAACAATGATCCGGCAGTAGCCGCCGGCAGATTTGTTGCCGAAGCATTTCCTTTTAGCATGACCATCGGTGGGATTTGTCCAACTCCCGAAAAATATGAAATGGTCGAATATCAGTTCATCCGCTATGTTCCCGTACCGGAAGCTATGGCCGAACAATCTGAGAAGAAGCTTGAAAAACTAAGCAAGCGTCACAGCAGTTATCTGAAAATGAATTTTTATGAAAGTTCACTAATTGCTGATGCCGATTTTGGCTCAGGCAAAGGGGGAGTGCTGGTAGCTTTTAATGCCGATGCGGACAAGTTTGATCATTTCCTGGAATACGATCCATTTGTCAAATCCGGAATATACCGCCCCGTAACAAGTATTTTATGGGTTGCACAGGGAACCTTCTGCGAGCGCAAACCTGAACAAAAAACGAACATCCAGCACAGGTAGATGACTTTATGAATTCTGAAAAAGTGAAACTGAAACCTGTCTATACCTACATCCTGATAACGCTAGCGATGGTGTTTTGGGGCATGAGCTTCGTCTGGTCCAAGATCGTGCTCGATTATTACGAACCTATTACAACTGTACTGCTGCGACTTATCCTGTCGTCGGCACTGCTTTTTGCCGGGCTTGCCGTGTTTGGAAGATTGCGGCGCCTGCGGCGTGCCGACCTGCGGCTCTTTCTGCTCTCGGCAGCATTCAATCCTTTTCTGTATTTTTTGGGCGAAAACTATGGCCTGAAGCATTCCACGCCCACGGTTACTGCGGTAATCATTGCCACCATTCCGGTGTTTACGCCCATAGTGGCTTATCTGGTATATCGCGAACGGCTGTCGTTGCTTAATGTTATTGGGCTGATCGTTTCGTTTCTTGGCGTTCTATTTATGCTACTTGAACGGGATTTATCGCTGTCGGTTTCACCCGTCGGGGTGGCTTGGTTGTCGCTGGCTGTGGTTACAGCGGTTTTATATTCGGTGCTACTCAAAAAGCTTGCTGCTCGCTACGACGCATTTTTTATCATCGCTGTACAAAATCTTATTGGTGCGCTTTATTTCCTTCCACTATTTTTCATCTTCGACTTCCGGCATTTTATCACCGTACAGCCCACCACGGAGCTCATCACCTCACTGTTGTTGCTTGCTGTGTTTGCCTCCTCTCTGGCGTTTGTCTTTTTCACCATTTCTTCACGCGAAATTGGCATCAGCCGAACCAACCTCTTTACAAACCTAATCCCCGTTTTTACAGCAATATTTTCATTCATCATTCTGGGCGAACTCTTCGAGATGCAAAAAATCCTGGGAATGGTGGTGGTGATCACAGGCGTAATGATGTCTCAGATGAATGCGAAAAAAAACAACTTCGCCAACGTGTATCGCTTTTTTGTAAAAGGAAAATAAGGAACAGAAAAGTTTTCGCATTGCAAACATCCACTCCTTGACTAGCCGACAACTTCTTCTATCCGTAAAGGTATCGTTTGATCTTTTGGGTGGCGGTTTTCTGAAACGGGTCGCGTTGTTCTACCATCACATGGATACGCGAAATTTTATTGACTCTGCTATTAATATAGTTTTGCAACTCCTGCGAAAGCTCTTCGATGGCTTTATCAGCACGTGCGGTAATTTCTTCTATTTTCTCATCCATCCTTTGCGAAAAATCGGCTTTCATCTCTTTCATCTTTAGCTCCAGCTCCTCGCGATTATAATGCACCATGGCTACCAGTTTGCCTTTTTGTTCTACCACCAGCGATTCGATTACGTGGCGGAAGTTATTTATGAGTGTTTCAATCTCTTCGGGATAGATGTTTTCGCCGTTAGCGCCAAGTATCATATTTTTGAGCCGACCCTTGTGGCTCAGGTAGCCATCTTTGTCGAACACGCCCAGGTCGCCGGTTTTAAACCAGCCATCTTCGGTAAACACCTCGCTGGTGCGCTCAGGGCTTTTATAATATCCAAGCATGATGTTAGCACCTTTAGCCCAAATCTCGCCTTCTCCGGTACGCGGGTTTGGGTTGGCAATCTTTAGTTCACATTCTATCACTGCCGGGCCGATGGCTTGCAGTCGTGTGCCGTGCGGGTTGGTGCCGGCAAGCAGCGGAGCCGTCTCGGTAAGTCCGTAACCAATGGCATACGGAAACCGTGCTTCACGCAAAAATCGTTCGACTGTGGCATCGAGCTTGGCGCCGCCGATACCAAAAAACTTGATCCTTCCTCCAAATTTCTTCATCAGCTTACGTCCTGCCATTTGGTGGATAATCCGGCGGGTTGGGGCAAATTTTGTTAGCAGCCGGGTAGCTGCTTTTTCCTGAATCTCCGGAAGGATGCTTGTTTTATAAACTTTTTCGATGATCAAGGGTACCGTGAGCATGATGTCGGGGCGCACAGTCTGCATGGCTGGTACCAGCACGCTGGCGGTGGGTGGCTTAAGCAAATAGTTCACATTGCCGCCTCTCATTATGGGCAGCACCAAGCCAAGTGTGTTTTCGTAGGTATGCGACAGTGGCAGCACACTCAGGAATTTGTCGCCTGGCAATATGGGCTGCACAGCGTTGGACTGGATGGCGTTGGTAATCACGTTTTTTTGCGAAAGCATAACACCTTTTGGCTCACCGGTGGTGCCGGAAGTGTATAGCAGAATGCTCAGCTCGTCTTCGGTAGGGGAATAGGTTCCGGCAGGTTTTTTTGTAATATCAAAAACCGCTTTTGCTAAATTCCCCTTAGTCAGACTAAAATCATCAAGACTAATTACTGTTCCCTCGAAAGGGGTTTCCAATCTGTCAATTTTATATTGCAGATTCTCCGACACAAAAATGGCTTTCAGGCCGGAATGTAGGATTATATTAGAAATTTCGTGCGTACTAAAGTCGGGCAGCAGCGGCACCACAACTATTCCCATTCGCTGAAGCGCAAAATAAACAATGCCCCAATGAGGCATATTTTGGCTTAGGATCGCCACTTTGTCGCCGGGCACGATGGCCAATTCTTCGAGATAAGCCATCACTGCATCCATGTGCAGACCCAATTCGTGATAAGTAAGGGGAGTTTCGCCGACAAAGCCCAGAGCAGGCAGCTGGCTGTATTTGCTGACAACCTCCGGCAGAATGTTGCCAAAGGTCAGCGGTGAATGGTTATACATTCAGTGTTTTTATTTTTTGATGGATACCCGCACGGCGGCAATGCCTTTCATTCCCATCTCCACTTCAAACCGCACCAGATTGCCTTCTGTAATATCTTCGAGCAGATTGACGGCATGAACGAAAACGCTCTCTTTGGTTTCGCTGTCGCGGATAAACCCGTAGCCTTTGCTATCGTTAAAGAATGTTACCGTACCGGTACGTATGGGATCCAGAGGTTCATTGTTGCGTTTGGGAACGCCTATTTCGATGTCTTCGAGGTTTACTTCTTGTTTTAGGGAAGGATCAGGAGCTGTTTCGCTAAGTCGGCCAAATTCATCAACATAAGCAATCATGTCGTCGAGATCGCCTTTTTTGTCAACTTCGCGCTTTGCGAGCCGTTTTTTTTCTTTCTCTTTTCGTTTTTTCTCCTGTTTATTTCTTACTTCTTTTTTGTTAAAGGTGTCTTGTGATCTTCCCATGTTTGTTTGAATCGATGTTTTAATTATGAATTTTAACTATTAATAAAATCTTTTTGGTAATAAAGCAATACCCATCCCGTGCCGTAGCCGTGAATGGGTATTGTTGTCAATTCCGATTTAAAGGTTTCAAATGTTGTATTGTCCTCTCTAAAGTTCTTTTCGGTTTTTACAAGCCAGTAATTATTGCCGGCTGTTGTGTTTTCAGGATAAACTGATTTCAAATGTTTGCAAATCACCCATCCTGATTTCTCTCCGACTATCTGTCGTAATCGGTTCTTTTGGGTCGTGCTTCGTTCACGATAATGTCGCGGCTCTGAAAAGAAGTGCCGTTTAACTCTGCGATAGCCTGTTTGGCTTCTTCATCGTCATCCATAGTTACAAAACCAAAACCTTTGCTTCTGCCACTGAATTTGTCGACGATAACTTTGGCGGAACTTACGTTGCCATACGATTCGAATAACCCTTCCAGGTCGTTTTCATTCACCTTGAAATCAAGGTTTCCTACATAAATGTTCATTGTTTGATAAAATTTAATTTAAAAGTAATTTTGTTATTCAAAATGTCTGAGATAATAACTCAAAAATCTTCAAATTGTTTAATTCGGATTTACGCAAGCGAGCAGTGGGGTACTAAGAACAACAAGGTAACGTAGTAACTAAAGCACAAAATTATAAATCGTTGGCAAAGATAGTTTTTTTTTAATAACCTATTTTTCGATTTTATTTTAATGTTTGCTAATGACAACCTTTTGCTGCATTGCTTTTCCTGACATTTACAGCTACTTATAAAAAACATTTCGCAACCTGCTCAGGGTTGGTTATTTTTGCCGCCTTATTAAGATTTAGACATTATTTAAAAAATCATAAAATAAAAGATAGATGAAACGACTGATCGAATGTGTTCCCAACTTTAGCGAAGGCCGTGATATGAACATTATCCGGCAAATTACCCAAGCAATAGAATCGGTAGACGGCGTAAAGCTGCTCGACGTAGACCCGGGCAAAGCCACCAACCGCACGGTGGTAACTTTTGTGGGCACACCCGAAAATGTTATAGAGGCGGCATTTCTTGCCATAAAAAAAGCATCGCACATTATCGACATGAGCAAGCACAGAGGTGAGCATCCACGCATGGGCGCTACCGATGTGTGTCCACTGGTGCCGGTGGCTAATGTTACGATGGAAGAAACGGTGGAATACGCACACCAACTTGCCAAGCGCGTTGGTGAAGAATTGGAGATACCGGTGTACTGCTACGAAAGTGCAGCCCTTATCGAAAAGCGCCGCAATCTGGCAGTGTGCCGTTCAGGTGAATATGAAGGACTGGCCGACAGGTTGTCAAAGCCCGAGTGGAAACCCGATTTCGGTCCGGCTAAGTTCAACGCACACAGCGGCGCTACTGCTGTTGGAGCACGCGATTTTTTAGTGGCTTACAATATCAATCTCAATACAACCTCTACACGCCGCGCCAACTCAATTGCCTTCGACATTCGTGAGCGAGGCCGCGTAAAACGCGAAGGTCATCCCATCATCGGAAAGGTAGCGGTGGACGAGCATGGAAATAAAATATTTACACCCGGCACTCTCAAGTCGGTGAAAGGCATTGGCTGGTACATCGAGGAATATGGAATCGCACAGATTTCGCTCAATCTTACCAACATTTGCATTACCCCGGTTCATGTAGCTTTTGAAGAGGCAAGCCGCAAAGCCACCGAACGCGGCATTCGTGTCACTGGTTCAGAGCTGGTGGGATTGGTGCCGCTTAAAGCTTTGCTTGATGCAGGAAAATATTTTTTGCATAAGCAACAACGATCTGCCGGTGTTTCGGAATCGGAGCTGATAAAAATTGCTGTGAAATCCCTCGGACTCGATGATCTGAAACCTTTCAATCCAAAAGAAAAAATCATCGAGTACATGATTGCCGAGGAGAGAAGTAAAAAGCTGGTAGATCTAAACCTGGCGGAATTTGCCGACGAAACGGCCTCAGAGTCGCCTGCGCCGGGAGGTGGTTCTATTGCAGCCTATGCCGGCGTGCTGGGAGTTTCGCTGGGCACCATGGTGGCAAACCTAAGCGCACACAAACGTGGCTGGGACGAGCGCTGGGAAGAGTTTTCCAATTGGGCCGAAAAAGGACAGGCATTCAAAGATGAGCTGCTTCACCTGGTGGATGAGGATACGCGCGCCTTCAACAAAATTATGGATGCCTTTGGGATGCCCAAAAATAGCGAACAGGAAAAAGCCGATCGCAAGCAAGCTATCGAAGATGCATCCAAATATGCTATGCAGATTCCGTTCAGGGTAATGGAAAAATCGTACGCGTCGATGCAGGTGATGAAAGCCATGGCCATAAGCGGAAACCCCAGTTCGGTATCGGATGCAGGCGTAGGTGCATTATGCGCCAGGGTTGCTGTTCGCGGCGCCTACATGAATGTGCGCATCAATGCTTCAGGTGTTAATGATAAGGTATTTGTAGAAAAACTGCTCAGCGAAGGTAGAGAGATCGAAAAAGCCGCCGAAGCACTCGAACGTGAAATTGTAGCGCTTGTGGATGAAAAAATAAAATAGTGTGGTCGATTGGTTGAAGATCATCCTCAGAATAGTAGAGGGGAGTGAAGGAAAATCTGTCACTCCCCTCTTTTTAATATGTTGCTTGGCGATAAAATGAATGAATACTACTTGTCTGCGAGCGTCATATCTTTTTCAAGTATCAGAACGTTCTTGTTTTTTTTACGCCGATAGGTTATCCGGTCTGTGAGCTTTCGTGCCAGATGAATCCCCAGTCCGCCGGGCAGCCGCTGTTGCGCAGGCAGCTCCAGACTCTCCGGCGGAGGAACATCTAAAGGATCGAAAGCAGAAGCATCATCGCGTATCTCAACGCGCAACAAATCTTCTTTAAGAACCACGCTTACAGAAATCTCGTGTACTTTTTCATCATCATAACCATAATTGATGATGTTACAGATCATTTCTTCGGCAGCAAGCATCATCTCCATAATTTTGTCCTTACGGAGATTGTTGTCGTTGCCCATTTTTTCGATCAGCGCAATCACCAATCCTATTTGGGAGACATTATTAATAATCGTCAAAATCTTTTTAACAACAGCAGCCATGGCAGCAAATTTTTACGAAAGTATAAAAAGCGGCGAAACCGGAAGTTTTTAAAGAAGGTCGAAAAACGATGAATTACTGCCTGTTTCTGTAACTCAGCTATTACTGACCGGGACTAAAAACATGCTCTGGTTACAAATTCTTCAAATACTTTGGGAATTTAAAATCCATCGAAAAGCGAGCTTCTCCAGAAAGCCTGGAGCAATTCTTTTTTATGCAAATCCAAAGTTGAAGTTTGGATTTGCCTAAAGATCAAGAAAACTTTAAGATTTTGATGCTTAGAAGCATTTCCGCTTTAACGATTCATCAGCACTGATTTTACTCCTCCAGCAGCCATTTTCATAGAAAAAATCTAAATTCCGTTAAATTAATGTGAGAAAATGTTTCCTTATGATCAATAAAATTACATTTGTGCTTTGTAAGCAAATTAAGTACAAAACATCCTTTTAATCATGAAGAAGAATCCTCACGTTTATGTTTGCACTGCTGCTACCTGCAATGTCGTTTGCAAGCGAAGCCAACCTAGCTATTCCCGCTGGGATAAAAGAAGGAGACATACTATACTGGGGATTTCTGGTAACACTGGCCGACTTTTTATTCATTAATCTAAACCGTAACATTTGTTACACAAAAATTATCATGTTATGAGCAACATTTTCTTAATTGTTCCTATCGCTTCATTGCTAGCACTGGCATTTGCATGGTTTTTCTTCAAGTCGATGATGAAAAATTCAGAAGGCACTCCCCGCATGAAGGAGATTGCACAATATGTGCGGGAGGGGGCCATGGCCTATTTAAAAAGGCAGTATAAAGTGGTGGCCATTGTGTTTTTCATTTTGTTTGTGCTGCTGATTATTATGGCCTACTTCAATGTGCAGAATCCTTTTGTGCCGGTTGCATTTCTAACGGGTGGTTTTTTCTCGGGTTTGTGCGGTTTTTTGGGAATGAAGACTGCCACCTTTGCATCGGCGCGCACAGCCCAGGGGGCAATGCAGTCGTTAAACAAAGGATTGCAGGTTGCTTTTCGCAGCGGCGCAGTGATGGGCCTGGTGGTGGTTGGTTTTGCGCTTCTTGATATTGCCGCCTGGTTCTGGATTTTGAACGAATATGTTTACACTGCCGAAAATATGGCTACCGGTCTTCATTTTGCCGGGCTTAACCTGGTGCCTGCGCATCCAAACTATATCACGAACGGGATGATTAACGCAGACGGTGAGCGATTTAAACTAATTGAAATTACCGTTACCATGCTTACTTTTGGTATGGGCGCATCCACCCAGGCATTGTTTGCCCGAGTTGGTGGAGGAATTTATACCAAAGCAGCTGATGTGGGTGCCGACCTGGTGGGTAAAGTGGAAGCCGGTATTCCGGAAGATGATCCACGCAACCCCGCAACCATTGCCGACAATGTGGGCGACAATGTGGGTGATGTTGCTGGCATGGGAGCTGACCTTTATGAATCCTATGCCGGATCCATTCTGGCAACGGCCGCGCTGGGCGCTTCGCTGCCCGCCTTGGTTATTAAAGATGCTGGACTTACGGCATATCAAGCTGTTCTGGCTCCAATGATCGTATCCGCCATCGGAATTATTCTCTCCATTGCCGGTATTTTCATGGTTCGAACCAAAGAAACAGCTACCCAAAAGAACCTTCTCAATGCCTTGCTGCTTGGTACAGGAGGTAGCTCACTGCTCGTTCTTTTTGCAATGATAGGACTGGTAATGCTGGGCTGGGTAACCTGGGGAGTTTTCTGGGCTGTGGTAATAGGCCTCGCTGCCGGTGTTATCATCGGTCAGGCAGCAGAGTATTTTACTTCGGATGAGTACAAACCTACAAAAGGCATTGCCAAAAACGCACAGCAAGGCCCGGCAACAACTATAATAGATGGACTGGCAGTGGGGATGTATTCTACCTGGATTCCGGCTGTAACCATAGTGTTAGGTATTATGGGTGCATTTTGGGCTGCCGGTGGTGCACATCATTTTGCGATGGGTGTTTATGGAATTGGTTTTGCTGCCGTTGGTATGCTTTCAACATTGGGTATTACCCTTGCCACCGATGCGTTTGGCCCGATTGCCGACAATGCCGGCGGGAATGCTGAAATGTCCCACCTCCCTCACGAAGTGCGCGAACGTACGGATGCTCTCGATATGCTTGGAAATACAACTGCAGCTACAGGCAAAGGCTTTGCCATTGGCTCGGCCGCACTTACCGCGATGGCTCTCATAGCAGCCTACATGGAAGAAATCAGGATGTGGTTTGATAAAATTGCTATAAATGGTGAAGGGTTTGTTACCAAAGGTAGTTATGTCTTTTATCACGATATAGTTCCGGTAGTGCAGGAAGGGTTTCAAGTGGTTAAAATTTCAACAGCGTCGGTAAAAGATTTTTCAGCAGCCTACGATATTACTTTATTTAATCCATTGTTTCTTGGAGGAATTTTCCTTGGCTCCATGATGGCGTTTCTTTTCAGCGCCATGACCATGAAAGCTGTTGGCCGTGCAGCTGGTGCTATGGTAGATGAAGTACGCAGGCAGTTCCGCGAAATTAAAGGGATTATGGATGAAACGGCAATACCTGATTATGCCAGATGCGTTGAAATATCAACCAAAGGCGCTCAACGCGAAATGTTGCTGCCTTCGCTGGTAGCTATTGCAGTGCCTGTAATTGTTGGTGCTGCCATGGGCGTAGCCGGTGTGGTTGGATTGCTGGCAGGTGTTCTCACCTCCGGATTCACCCTGGCTGTGTTTATGAACAATGCCGGAGGCGCATGGGACAACGCCAAAAAATTCATTGAAAAGGGAAATTACGGTGGCAAAGGCAGCGAAGCTCACAAAGCTGCCGTAGTTGGCGATACCGTTGGCGATCCGTTTAAAGATACTTCGGGACCCTCTTTGAATATTTTAATTAAGCTGATGACAATGGTTTCGGTGGTAATGGCTGGTTTAACCGTTACTATTAGTCTTCTCTAATAATATTTGATTTAAAGAAAAGCCATCTGTAAATTTTAATTTGCAGATGGCTTTTTTTATCCTACCAAACAGCGCTGATCCTACCCAAATGCCGCAACCAACAATTGCAAGCTTGTGTTATCTTTGCTCCTTTATTAATAATAAAAGACTGTGAATATTCAAACTTCCGGAGGTGAACCAAAAATCGTCCGGTTTCGTTAATTAAAAAATCTACTAACCAATTTCTAACATCCATATCTTATGATCAAAAAGCTATCACTACTTTTTTTCTTTGGCTTGTCGATATTGTTTGCTTCGGCGCAAATCAATGAGGGCGATAAATATTTCGTGGCCTTCATTAACAAAGCCAACTCGCCCTATTCCATCGAAAATCCTCAGGAATTTCTTTCAGAACGTGCCATCGAGCGTCGTGAGCGATATTACATCCCAGTGCGCGTCAACGATTTGCCTGTTAATCCCAATTATTTGCAGGCTGTAGCCGATGTCGGTGTGATGATAACTTATCCTGTAAAATGGCTCAACGGGGTAGTGATTCAAACCAACGATCCCGCGAAGATCATCGAGATAGAAGCACTTCCTTTTGTTAAAAATACCGTTAAAAATGTAGGATTTAAAAAAGAAGAAGTGAAAACAGAGGAAGCTGACTTGTTTGCCATGAATAAGCCTTACGAGATGAAGGAGTTCCTCGCCGAACGAAAGGCTACGTTTAAATCTGCTTCAGCTACCACCAGTCTCGAGTATGGTCCAAGTCTGAACCAGATAGAGATGATCGGTGGCGTTGCACTCCACGACGATGGTTTTCAGGGTCAGGGAATGGTGATCGCCGTATTGGATGGTGGTTTTCTTTACACCGATCAGATGGCAGCCTTCGACAGTCTGCGCCTCAACGGATTAATTCTGAGCACACGCGATTTTACTGAGCCTGGCAACAATGTTTATCAGAAGAGCACACACGGCACATCGGTGCTCTCTACAATGGGAGCCAACCTGCCCGGACAGATTGTAGGCACTGCTCCCAAAGCAGCCTACCATCTTATCCGCACCGAATACACACCCACTGAATATCTCATCGAAGAATACAATTGGGTGGCTGGTGCTGAATATGCCGACAGCGCCGGTGCCGACATCATCAACTCCTCACTGAGCTACAAGACTTTTGATAATCCAGCCCAAAACCATGTGTATTCTGATATGGATGGAAACACAGCACCAGCGACCATTGGCGCTGATTATGCCGCCAACGTCGGGATGATTGTAGTAAATAGTGCCGGCAACTCAGGCGGTACCGACTGGCCCTGGGTAGGTTCGCCTGCCGATGGCGACAGCGTTTTTTCGATTGGAGCCGTAAATGCCACCGGGCAGTATGTGAGTTTTAGTTCCATCGGGCCAACGGCCGACGGGCGCCAGAAACCCAATGTGGTCGCGCAGGGTGCCAGCACTGTAGTGGCTTCGACGAGTGGTGGTATTTCCGCGGCAAGCGGCACCTCTTTTTCTTCGCCCATCATCGCCGGCATGACCGCCTGCCTGTGGCAGATGGCCCCCGACCTGCGTAATACCGACATCATGAATGCCATTCAGCAAAGTGCTTCACAGTCGACCAATCCTGATTACCTGCTGGGTTATGGTATCCCTAATTATGCCGTGGCGGGTATTATTCTGTCGAATTTCAACGCCAGCCGCGTGACCAGGGAAAATCGAATAAAACTTTACCCAAATCCTTTTACCGACCAGATCAACATAGTTTATCACTCAAGCGACACGCAAACCGTCACTATTCAGATTGTGGATATTGCAGGGCGACAGATTTACAGCAAAGAAAATGTGATTCCTAAGCCGGGTCTTAACTATTTTAAAATACCACAGCTCCAATCGCTCAGAAAGGGCGTTTACCTTGTCAGGATTTCTTCGGTAGGGGAGGTGCTATCTCGCAAAATTCTTAAGTCGCTGTAGAAGTAAGGGATTACATCCAAAAACATAAATATTAGCAAAGCCGGATTTTTCCGGCTTTTTTTATGTCCTTTAAAGCGCAAATGGTATTTCTATAATTCCAGTCGTAGTTAACTATGATTGAATAGATTACGATTCATAAGAAAGCAATTACAAGCCTTTTTATCCTCAAATAGGGAGCATATTCACTGCATCAAAAGGAAATCCCCCATTGAAATTCATTCTACGCTGCGCAATCTAGCCTCAGATTAGGCTCTTTTCTTTAATCCAACTACAGCCCTTTACCTAAAAGTCTAAACTTTAATTAAACAAATCGTTTCTTTTAATTTACGATGAAATGTTTAAGGCAGGGATAAATAGGAGAGAGGCTTCCCATCTTTATGCTCATTGCTACAGTCCAGATTACTTTTCTCAAACAGAAGTCTAGTCATTAGTCTATTTGGTAACGCCCCTAAGACGTTACATTTGTAGACCAGCCTATCGTTACAAATGTGAAGATTAAGTAAATACACAAATGTAACTAATAATAACATTTGTAAAGCTGTTAACGTTTGTAAATTACTACCTAAAAGAGGCTTAATATTTAAGATAGTAAACGTCTAAAGTTTAATGTGCTAATAACCAGTGCATCTATTGATTTACCTTAACGTATGCATCAGAACGTACCTAGAATAATAATGTCTCTAGCAGTGGGGTAGCTGCATACAGCTATATCATTGGTATTCTGCATATTAACATAACTACTTAAAGTACAATAGTAGAAATACACAAATGTAAATCACTAACAGAAATGTAAATTAACACATGAAAGGCTGTGGTTGATAAATAAATGTACATTTGTAATCTTAAAGAAATCAAGAAATGGATAAGCTTAAAGAGAGAATAGAATTGTTAATTGCGACCAAAGGAATGACCAATGCTGAATTTGCAGAAAGCATCGGTGTACAACCAAGCAACATCTCGCACATTATTTCCGGGAGGAATAAGCCGAGCCTGGATTTGGTAAAAAAAGTTCTGGATCGTTTTAAAGAGGTGCGTACCGAATGGCTGATCGATGGCATAGGTGCAATGACACGCGATTACACTTTATTTGATGAAGATGTTTCTCCGGCGCAAATATCGATGGTGCGTAAACCTATCGAAGAATCGGAAACAACGGTGTCCCGGCAGGCTGTGCCGGAAATATCGAAACCTACAGAGGCAAAAAGTGCTAAGGAAAAGAGGGAAGAAGTTGGTAATGAAGAGGATAATACTCCAAAACAGCCTTTAGAACAGGAACAAAAACATTACACAGAAAAACCTTTGATGGAGGCTCCGGGGAAAAAAACTGAAAAGATTGTGATTTTCTACAACGACAAAACCTTTACGGTGTATTCGCCTGAAAACTGAAACGCTCGAATGTAGAGAAAAAGAAGCCGGCTTCGATCTGTGCATTTTCATCACTGTCGGAGCCGTGCACGGCGTTGGCCTGCAAACTGGTACCAAATTGTCTGCGGACTGTACCTTCTGCAGCCTTGGCAGGATCAGTTGAACCTATAAGATGGCGATACTCTTCTACGGCGTTATCGCGCTGGAGGATAGCCGCCACAATTGGCCCTGACGACATAAAACTAACAAGCTCTTCATAAAATGGTCTGTCGATATGGACTTCGTAAAACTTTTTGGCTTGCTCTTCAGTAAGACGCGTGAGTTTGAGCGCTGTGATCTGGAACCCGGCATCGGTAATTTTGGCCAGAATATGACCTGCATGGCCTCTTTGAATGGCCGTAGGTTTGATCATTGTGAAGGTTATGTTGCCTTTCATCGTGGGAAGTTTTTGTTTGGACAAAAATAGCAAAACCACCAACGGGGTCAGTGTTTTAACGTTTTTTATTATACTTTTGCTGCCTTCTTTTTATTATTGAAAACCGCCAATAATCTGTTCATTTTGACTACTACACAAATCGCTGCCATTAAGAAATTGCTGGAAAATACCAAAAACATTCTCATCACCACACATCACAATCCTGATGGCGATGCCATTGGCAGCAGCATGGCACTGTATCATACGCTGAAGAATGCGGGAATAAAAAGCACGGTTGTAGTGCCCAACACTATTCCGAAGTCGATAAGCTGGATTGAAGGCGGTGACAAAATCCTCATTTTTGATGAGCAGGATTCTTCCAAAATTGAACAGGTTTTTGAAGAGGCTGGGTTGATTTTTTGTCTTGACTACAATTCTCCCCGGCGCGTGGGCGAAAAGATGCAAAAGCCACTAGAAGCCTCGCCTGCCGTTAAAATACTTATCGATCACCATCCGCAGCCTGATATCAGCGCTTTCGATTATTTGTATTCTGAGCCATCGGCATCGTCTACTGCCGAGCTGGTTTATAAATTTCTGCAGCAGTTGCATTTGGAAAAACACATTGATAAAGCGGCAGCAGAAAGCCTCTACACAGGCATTATTACCGACACCGGGTCATTCAGTTTTGCGTGCAACGATCCCGACGTTTATCTTATCACAGCCGACCTGATAAAGCGCGGTGTGGATGCTGAGCTGCTCCACCGGCGCATATTCGACACCTTTTCAGAAAAAAGACTACGGCTGATGGGCTATGCCTTTGATCAGAAGCTGCTCGTACTGCATCCTTTTCGTACGGCCATCATCTGGCTCACCAAAGAAGAGTTTGAGCGTTTTGATCATAAACCCGGCGATACCGAAGGAATTGTTAATTTTCCTCTGTCGATCAGCAGCATCAATGTTTCCATTTTACTTACCGAGCGTGATGGTCTGGTAAGGCTTTCGTTCCGGTCTAAGGGTAGCTTTGAAGTGAACAAGCTGGCGCGCGAACATTTCGACGGAGGCGGGCATCGCAATGCGGCTGGAGGCAACTCAGAGATTTCTATGCAGGAAACCATCGAAAAGATTAAAACCGTTTTGCCGTTGTATCTAAATGAATTGCAATATCAAATCTGATAAAAGCCGGATGTTTCTCAAAAAACTGATCTTTTTTCTGTTGATTTCTGAATTTATCTTTTTCGGATGCAATCAGCATTCACAAAATGACAAATCCCAAAATCATCAGCCAACAGGCAAAGCCCTTCAGGAACAGCTTTTCGATGCCAATCGTCGGGCTGTGAAGATAGAGGAGCAACAGATTGATGATTTCGTTAAACGCTATAAATGGGATTTGAAAACCACAGGCACCGGGTTGCGTTACATGATTTACGAACACGGCAAGGGCAAACAGGCACTGGATGGAATGCTTGCGAGCATCGATTATCAGGCAACTTTGCTCAATGGAGACACCGTTCTCAGCTCCGGTAAATCAAGGCAGCTGACCATCCGAATCGGGCAGGATGCCGCCGTTCCATCGGGGTTACATCAGGGAATATTAATGTTGCACCAAGGCGACCGTGCCAAATTTATTCTACCTTCGCACCTTGCTTTTGGGCTTACTGGTGATCAAAATAAAGTTCCTCCAAAATCAACTTTAATCTATGATATACAGCTCGTTGAG
This sequence comes from Bacteroidales bacterium, assembly GCA_035647615.1. Classification (NCBI taxonomy): domain Bacteria; kingdom Pseudomonadati; phylum Bacteroidota; class Bacteroidia; order Bacteroidales; species Bacteroidales bacterium. The sequence goes on from DASRND010000036.1 coordinate 23,378, forward strand.
CTTAAATAATTTTAAAAAATAATGATGAAAAAAGGTTTTTTGCTACAGCAATTTTTATGGATTTCAGCTATCCTTTTGTTGTTCGGATGTGGTAATGAGAAGCAATTTGAGCAAACAGCCAGCGGACTGCAATACAAGTTTCATATCAAAAACGACACGGCGCGAGCAGTGAAAATCTACGACATTGTGGAAGTATTGATGAACTATGGCACAAAGGACAGTGTGCTCTTTGAAAGCGGTTACCACACAATACCATTTCAAATTGATCCTATTTACGAAGGCGATTTGCTCGAAGGCATCATGCTGATGCATCAGGGCGACAGCGCCACTTTCATTATTGATACCGAAGATTTTTTTATTAAAATGATGCAATCGCCGCAGATTCCGGATTATGCTAATGGCGAAGACAAATTATATTTTGATTTGAAGGTGGTAAATATTATCACCGAAACACCTGCGGTGAAAGCCCGCCGCCTGGAAGCAACCGAACGCAAGTCGGCGGAGAATAAGGCAATCGCCGATTATGTCGAAAAAAACAGCATCACACAAAATCCCACCGAAAGTGGATTGTATTATATCCCCATGACGGAAGGCAACGGACCAAATGTGAAAAATGGTGACGCCGTTAAAGTTCACTACATCGGGTCATTGCTCGATGGCTCGGTTTATTATTCGTCGTACGACCGCGGGATGCCAATTACTTTTGTGGCCGGCAGCGGCGAGATGCTGGCAGGCTGGGAAGAAGCTATTCTGATGATGAAGCAAGGCGGCAAAGCACGATGGATAGTGCCCTCGTCGCTGGCCTACGGAAGCTACGAACGCGAAGGTGTGAAACCCTATAGCCCACTGATTTTTGATGTAGAGATAATCGAAATTGTGAATTGATTTAACTATTTATAAACTGACAATTATTAGTAAATTTAAAAAGTAAAATTATGATGAGAAGCAAACTGATGCTTATGATGGTTGCAGTCAGCCTGATGACTGTGATGAATTCGTGTAACGGACAAGCCTACAAAACTACTGACAGCGGCCTGCAGTACAAAATTCATGTGTTAAACAAAGATAATCCTGTTCCTGAGGCTGGCGACATCATTTCGATGAAAATGACCTACGGAACTCCTGACACTTTGTTTTTTAACTCGACTGAGATGCCCGAACAGAATATGATGCTGGCCATGCAGGAGTCGACCTATCCCGGTGATTTCTATGAAATGATGGCAATGCTGCACCAGGGCGACAGCGCTACTTTTATTTTGAATGCCGATTCTTTCTTTGTGAAGACAGCAGGATATCCCAAACTTCCCGACTTTGCCAAAGATCTGAAAGATCTGGAGTTTCACGTGATGCTTACCAAAATTCAAACTGAAGAAGAAGTGATGGCGGAAATGGAAGCCGAACGCAACACAATGCGCGACGAAGAAGGCGAAAAAATTGCGGCTTATGTGCAGGAAAACAATATCGACGCTATTCCTACCGAAATGGGCATGTACGTGATTGTAACCGAACAGGGCAATGGTCCAAAACCTGTTGCCGGCGACAATGTGAAAGTGCATTATACCGGCATGCTGCTCGATGGTACTAAATTCGATTCGTCCGTCGACCGCGGCCAACCTTTCGAGTTTGTGCTTGGACAGGGTCGTGTGATCAGAGGTTGGGACGAAGGCATTGCTATGCTCAACGTGGGCAGCAAAGCCAGATTGATCATACCGAGTGAAATGGGTTATGGCGAACGTGGTGCCGGACGCGATATTCCACCTTTTTCTCCACTGATATTCGACGTTGAACTTATCGACATCGTGAAATAAGATCATACTGCTATTGCAGAAAATATTAGCCGCCGGACGCTCAAAAGCTCCGGCGGTTTTTTTGCGATAAATCTTTAAAAACCGCTTTTTGATCATTTGTAATGATGAACGCTCTTGGGCATCGGGAAAATGATTTATTTTGCAACGGACAAAATCATCAAATAGAAATGAAACTTATTATTATAGCCGCTGTTGCTCTCTTAGTATTGGTCATATTGATCAGAATGTATCCGCGTTTTCACATTCTGGGAGCGCGCTTATTCTTTGGCAAATACAGTGCAAATTATGTAGCCACTTACAAGCGATACATCCGCCAAAGCCCTTATTCTTACTGCATCAAAGATGATTTTATCAATCATCTGGCGAGCCACTACAAACTCTCACCTGAGCTGCCAACTTTCGATACAGATGTAGAAATTGAGTTTTCGGATGCAGAATATGGGCAAAGATTTAAGGAAATTATCAAAGCCTTCCCTTCGCCCATTTGCATAAATGCTAATCGTCTAAAGGCTTTCGAACTCCAGGTGCTGGGGTATAAAAGTGAGGTGTTTGGCCATGAAATGAAGAAATATTTCTTTTTTGCCAATGGCAGATTTTTTCTGGGACAAATTACTTTCAACCACTCCACTGTTGAAAGCCGCGCTGAGGTGATTAACGTATTGCAAAAAAAATATCTCAACGGACTAAAAACTCCGGCAACAGATTTTTTGATTCGAGGCAAAAACCAGAGCTTTCTGCGCAGCGAATACAACGGGTTTTATCTCATCTTCAGCTACATTTCGCGTGCTGATGCCGACCTCATTGCTTTGGTGGATGAACACTGGAACAGCAGCATCAAGAGCCACACCATCCAGCAGCCATCACTACAGGCCGAACTGATGGATAAATTATAAAACTTACAGGCGCCCGATTCGTGCGTTTTCTGTATCCAATAAAAAAACTGCATTGCTCCAAGTGGAACGATGCAGTTTTTTTTTGTTAATCAAATAATCTTAAATTTTAATTGGCGGATGGCAACTGTTTTTCGGCTACAACCTTTTCTTTATTGATACCTATTATCAGTTCATCTTTTCCTTCCTCCATATCTACCATGATGTGGTCGCCTTCGGCGAGATTAGTTTTAATGATCTCTTCGGCAAGCGGATCTTCTACATATTTCTGTATGGCCCTCTTCAGCGGACGTGCACCGTATTGGGCATCCCATCCTTTTTCGACGATGAAATCTTTGGCCTTTTCCGAAATTTCGATGGTGTAGCCAATTTCTCTCACGCGTTTGTAAAGGTGACGAAGCTCAATGTCGATGATCTTATGAATATCTTCACGCTCCAGATGGTCGAAGATTACGACGTCGTCGATACGGTTGAGAAACTCAGGGGCAAAGGTTTTTTTCAAAGCGTTTTCGATCACACTTTGCGAATGTTTTCCTTTTGATGTTTCGCGTGCCGCGGTGTTAAAGCCCACACCAAGGCCAAAATCTTTCAGTTGACGTGACCCGATGTTGGAGGTCATGATGATGATGGTATTCTTGAAGTCGATACGACGCCCCAGGCTGTCGGTAATAATACCGTCGTCGAGTACCTGAAGAAGGAGGTGATACACGTCGGGGTGTGCTTTTTCTATCTCGTCGAGCAGTACGATGGAGTAGGGCTTGCGTCTCACTTTCTCGGTAAGCTGTCCGCCTTCTTCGTATCCAACATATCCCGGAGGAGCACCCACCAGGCGCGAAACGGAGAATTTCTCCATATACTCGCTCATGTCGATGCGGATAAGTGCTTCCTCTGAATCGAAAAGGTAGCGTGCCAACACTTTTGCCAGATATGTTTTACCAACGCCTGTCGGTCCCAAGAAGATGAAACTTCCAATAGGTTTGTTCGGGTCTTTTAGTCCGGCGCGGTTACGGCGGATGGAACTAACCACTTTTTGGATTGCATCATCCTGACCAATTATTGATTCCTGTAGTTCAAACTCCATTTTCACCAGGCGGTTGCCCTCCGTTTGTGCGATACGCTTGATGGGAATGCCTGTCATCATGGCCACTACCTCGGCCACATTTTCTTCTGACACTGCTTCACGATTGATGCGTGAATCTTCTTCCCATTTTTTCTTTTCCACCTCCAGCTCCTGCAGCAGTTTGCGCTCCAGATCTCTAAACCGTGCGGCTTCCTCAAATTTCTGCGCGCCGATGGCTTTGGCTTTTTCAGTTTTCACCTCTTCGATACGGCTTTCAATTTGGATAATTTGCGACGGCACATGCATGTTGGTAATGTGTACGCGCGAGCCGGCCTCATCGAGTGCATCGATGGCTTTGTCGGGCAGATAACGATCGCTGATGTACCGATTGGTAAGATGCACACATGCTTTAATGGCATCATCAGTATACTTCACCAGGTGGTGGTCTTCGTACTTTTCCTTAATATTATTCAGGATGACGGCAGTTTCTTCAGCAGTGGTCGGATCGACCAGCACTTTCTGAAATCTGCGCTCCAGCGCACCATCTTTCTCAATGTACTGACGATATTCGTCGAGGGTAGTGGCACCGATACATTGTATCTCGCCACGTGCCAGCGCAGGTTTAAACATATTGGATGCATCCAGCGAACCGGAAGCATTACCGGCACCCACAATGGTGTGTATCTCATCGATGAAAAGAATGATGTCAGGGTTTTTTTCCAGCTCATTCAGAACAGCTTTCATACGTTCTTCAAACTGGCCGCGGTACTTGGTACCTGCTACAATAGAGGCCAGGTCGAGGGTTATAACTCTTTTGTTGAACAAAGCCCGCGACACTTTTCGTTCTACTATTCGCAATGCCAGCCCTTCGGCGATGGCGCTTTTGCCTACGCCTGGTTCACCAATCAGGATAGGATTGTTTTTCTTGCGCCGGCTTAAAATCTGTGCAATGCGCTCGAGTTCTTTTTCGCGGCCCACGATGGGATCGAGCCGGTTATCTTCGGCAGCCTTGGTAAGGTCGCGGCCAAAATTGTCGAGAACAGGAGTCTTTGATTTCGTTTCACCGGGCTTTTTACTTTGCTTTTCAAAGCCACGGCCTTCTTCAAAGTCGTCGTCCATCGATCCGGGAAATTCATCCACCGGTCCTGATTGCTGATTAGCGCTGCTCTCTTCGGTCTTGTCGGGATGGTTGCCTGTCATAATGGCCTGTAATTCTTCCCTTACATTTTCGTAATCAACACCCAACGAGGCAAAAGCCTGCGTCACAATGTTGTCTTCATCTTTGAGAATGGCCAGGAGCAGATGCTCGGTGCCGATAAGATCGCTGTTAAAGAGTTTGGCTTCGAGATAGGTAAGCTTGAGCGCACGTTCGGCTTGCTTTACCAAAGGCAGATTCACCATTTTTTTCTCACCTTTAATGGCTGCACCCTGTTTCCCGATAGAAGTTTCGATGGTACCCCGGTATTTCTTCAGATCGACTCCCAGATAATTTAATATTTGTACGGCCAGACCTTCGCCTTCGCGAAGAATGCCAAGTATCAGATGTTCAACTCCAATATAATCGTTCTCCAGACGCAAAGCTTCTTCCCGGCTGTAATTAAGGACATCCTTAACGCGTTGTGAAAATTTTGCTTCCATTATTTTTTATTCCTTTCGTTATTATAAGCTTAAAAACGTTGTACAAATCAAATAACGTTCCAACTGTTAAATAGTTTCCCGGCGATGATTTTACTTTTCCAATTGATAATCTGGCAAAAGTAAGGGAGTTTGATGGTGGTAATTGCTTTCACAATGCTGATTTTATCAACAAAGGATGTTAGTTAATAAAAGATTTAGCTGTAGCTGATAACCATAAAAATGCCTACTTTTGCTGGTCATTTCACTTTTGTATTAAAGTATTATTATTGAATAAGTTAGTAGATGGAAAACAATCAAGAAGGCGAAAAAATAGTAAGAGTAAATATTGAGAATCAAATGAAATCGGCCTACATCGATTATTCGATGTCGGTTATTGTTTCCAGGGCTTTGCCCGATGTTCGTGACGGCTTAAAACCGGTACATCGCCGGATTCTATATGGGATGTTCGATCTGGGCATCCTTTCCAACCGGGGTTTTAAGAAATCAGCCAGAATAGTAGGGGAAGTGCTGGGTAAGTATCACCCCCATGGCGACTCTTCGGTTTACGATGCCATGGTTCGTATGGCACAGGTATGGTCGCTGCGCTATCCGCTCGTCGACGGGCAGGGAAACTTTGGTTCTATCGACAACGACAGCCCGGCAGCCATGCGGTATACCGAAGCGCGTCTGCGCAAAGTGGCCGAGGACATGCTCGATGACATCAATAAAGAAACTGTCGACTTCCAGCTCAACTTCGACGACTCTCTCGAAGAGCCCACTGTGCTGCCTTCCAAGATTCCTAATCTGCTCATCAACGGAGCTTCCGGTATTGCAGTTGGGATGGCTACCAATATGCCGCCGCATCATCTGGGAGAGGTGGTGGATGGTACAATTGCTTACATCGACAACCGTGACATTACCATCGAGGAATTGATGAAATATGTAAAAGCTCCTGATTTTCCTACCGGAGGAATTATTTATGGCTACGACGGCGTAAGAGAAGCCTTTTTGACAGGCCGTGGCCGTATTGTTGTCAGAGGCGAAGCCATCATCGAAACAGCCAGCAACGGACGCGATCAAATCATTGTAACTTCCGTTCCCTATATGGTAAATAAAGCTGATATGATCAAAAGGACGGCTGACCTGGTGAACGATAAGAAAATTGAGGGAATCACTGACATCCGCGATGAATCTGACCGCAACGGCATACGTATTGTTTACGAACTTAAAAGAGATGCCGTTACCAATGTGGTGCTCAACAAGCTCTATCAGCAAACAGCTTTGCAGACTTCCTTCAGTGTCAACAATATCGCACTGGTACATGGCAGGCCTATGCAGCTCAACCTGAAAGATATGATCCGGCATTTTGTAGATCATCGTCATGAGGTTGTAATACGGCGTACCCAATACGATCTGCGCGAAGCTGAGAAACGTGCCCACATTCTCGAAGGCCTGCTCATAGCATTAGATCACATTGATGAAGTAATTACTTTGATCCGAAATTCGCAGACTCCCGACATAGCAAGAAGTGGCTTGATGACAAACTTTGGATTGTCAGAAGTGCAGGCCAAAGCCATTCTCGAGATGAGATTGCAACGTCTTACCGGCCTCGAACGCGACAAAATCAAGGAAGATTACGCCGCATTAATGGAACGCATTGCTTATCTGAAGAGTCTGCTCGATGATGAAACTATGCGCATGGAGCTGATAAAAACCGAATTGCTCGAGATAAAAGAAAAATACAAAGACGAACGGCGCACACGGATAGAATATGCCGCCAGCGACTTCCGCATTGAAGATACCATTCCCGATGACGAGGTGGTAGTAACCATTTCACATATGGGTTACATCAAACGTACAGACCTTTCCGAGTATAAAGTGCAGGGTAGGGGAGGTCGCGGATCGAAAGCTTCGGCTGTGCGTAACGAGGATTTCCTGGAGCATCTTTTTGTGGCTACCAATCACAACTATATGCTCTTTTTTACCGAAAGCGGCAAATGCTTCTGGCTCCGGGTTTTCGAAATTCCTGAGGGCACCCGCCACTCCAAAGGAAGAGCAATTCAAAACCTGATCAATATCGCCCCGGATGACACAATCAAAGCTTTCATCAATACCAAAGACCTGAAAGATGAGGATTACGTAAATAGCAATTACATCACCATGGTGACGGTGAAGGGTATTATCAAAAAGACCAAACTTGAAAATTATTCACGGCCACGGCAAAATGGTATCAACGCCATCGTGGTGCGCGAAGGAGATGCTTTGCTCGAGGCACGCTTGACCGACGGAGAGAACGAAATTGTTATCGCATTGCAGTCAGGACGCGCCATTCGCTTCAACGAAAATAGAGTGCGTCCGATGGGGCGTAATACCAGCGGCGTAAGAGGCATTAGACTGGCCGACGAAAATGATGCTGTAGTAGGAATGATTTGCATGGAAACCCAGGATTACGATGTTCTTGTAGTTTCGGAAAATGGCTACGGTAAGCGCTCCAAACTTGAAGACTACCGCGTAACAAACCGCGGCGGAAAAGGAGTGAAGACGCTGAATATCACCGAAAAAACCGGAAAACTCATTGCCGTCAAAAACGTGACAGACAACGACGACCTAATGATCATCAACAGATCAGGCCTTACAATACGAATGGCTGTAAGCGAGCTGCGCGTAATGGGACGAGCTACCCAGGGCGTGCGTCTGATAAACCTGCGCGACGATGATTCCATAGCTGCTGTGGCCAATGTGATGCGCGAAGAGGAAGAAGAAGAGGAGGTCATTACGGAGGATATTGAATTGAATGAAGAAGATATGGTGACTGACGACGACGAGCAAACACCAGCAGAAGAATAAAGGATAGTATTATTAAAAATAAAAGTCAGCCTAATGTTTCATTCTGGCACGACTATTGAAAAACAAATAAACTTTAACAACTAAACTTCTCAGGAAAATGAAAAAATTCGTAGTGTTATTAATTACAGTCCTTGCTTTTTCAGGAGTTTATGCCCAGCCAAACAACGTGGTTGCATCCTTTAACTACCTGAACCGGGGCAAACTCGACAAAGCAAAAGAGGCCATTGACAAAGCCGTTGAGCATCAAAAAACAATGACTGATGCTAAAACCTGGTTTTATTATGGCAATGTGTATTTATCGATACAACTGACCGATGAAGAAGAGTACAAAGATCTCGACCCAAATCCTTTGGATAAAGCCTATGAGGCGTATGTAAAATCCATTGAACTCGACACCAAGAACGAATATGTTGATCAGGTTAGAGACAGAATCCTGGTTTGTTCGGAGCAATATTTTAACAATGCTGTCTCCGATTACAACGAAAAGGATTACAAAAAAGCCGCCGAAGCTTTTGCGAAATCAGCAATGACGCGTCAGGAAATGGGTTCCATCGACACTTTGTCAATCTTTTATGCCGGGCAAAGCGCTTTTCTGGGTGAAGATTACCAGAATGCACGAAAACACATGATTCAGGCGAAGGATTTAAACTATCCCGAACCTGCCATCTACAGTATTTTGGCCAGTGTGCACAAAGTGGAAGGCGATACTGCCGCAGCCATTATGGTAATCAACGAAGGCCGCGAAGTATTTCCCGATGATTACGCTTTGATTATCGACGCTGCCAATCTTTACCTTGCCACAGGACTTAGTCAGGAGGCATTGGATGTTTTGACGCTGGCCATCGAAAAGGATAAATCCAACCCATCGCTGTTTTTCGCTGCCGGAACTATTTACGACAAAATGGGCAACTTTGAGAAGGCACGCGACCTTTACCAGGATGCTATTAACGTTGACGCCGATTATTTTGACGCCAACTACAACCTGGGTGCGCTTTACTTTAACAAAGCTGTCGAAATAATTACAGAAGCCGGAAACCTGCCGCTCAACGAAACAGCCAAATACGATAAGATGATGGAAGAAGGTAAGGCAATGATGCAGAAAGCTTTGCCATACCTCGAAAAAGCCGACTCTATACAGGAAAGCGATCAGATCACCCTGCAAACACTCAAGGAAATTTACACCCGCCTGGGCATGATGGATAAGGTGAAAGGGGTGAACGAACGCCTGAACAATTAAAACTAAATACTGTTTTTAATAAAAAACGAAATGGAGAGATCAGAAATGATTCTCTCCATTTTTTTTATATTAACATTTTAAAACCTGACATTATGGAAACTTTTGAAGAAAAACGGAAACAGTATCAAAAACAAATCGACAACAATCCTGCACAATTTGAGCCTCGTTACGCGATGGGAAAACTCTATTATGAGCAGGCCTCCAGGGAAGGCAGCCCGGAATCATCGGCTAAACAATTGCTGCAACAATCGGCTGAACATCTCGAGAAAGCCGACCAGATAAAACCCGGCAATCGCGACAACCTGACAATGCTTCGCGAGATTTATACCATAACGAACCATTCCGACAAGGCGAAAGGCATCAACGAGAGGCTAAACGCATAGGCTTTCTTGTGCCGCGCCATTTTTTTCTATTAGGAAATCACTACTAGATTAAAACAACCGATAATACCAATGGGGGTAAACTTTAAAATACTTTATTTAACATAATATTAATTATAGGACATTTATTGATTCCTGATTTTGGTAACAACAATACCACTGATGTCCGCTTTTCGCAAAGAATGCTACTTTTGGATTTTCATAAAAGAATGTTTCAATAATCATCTGCGGAAGCTGCTACAAATAAAGCATGGTACTCAACTACATTTGGGTTGCATTTTTTCTGATTGCCTTTGTTACAGGACTGGTCAAGCTGCTGGTTTTTGGCGATGCGCAGGTTTTTCCGGAAATGGTTGGCAGCACTTTCGAGATGGCAAAGCTGGGGTTTGAGATTTCGCTCGGCCTTACCGGAGTGATGACGCTGTGGCTGGGACTGATGAAAGTTGGCGAACGCGGCGGCGTAGTAGCAATTATGGCGCGATGGGTTGGCCCGCTGTTCCGCAAATTATTTCCCGACATTCCGCCCGATCATCCCGCCACAGGTTCCATTCTTATGAATATTGCAGCCAATATGCTGGGGCTCGACAATGCTGCCACGCCCCTCGGCCTGAAAGCGATGGATGAGTTACAAAGCATCAATCCGCAGCGTGACACGGCCTCCAATCCCATGATCATGTTTTTGGTGCTCAACACTTCGGGGCTTACGCTTATCCCTATCAGCATCATGGTGTATCGTGCGCAGCTTGGCGCCGCCGACCCATCAGATGTTTTCCTGCCCATTCTGCTGGCCACCTTTTTCTCGACCATGGCCGGCATACTTGCGGTGTCCTTTTTTCAAAAACTTAATTTATTCAATAAAGTAGTGCTGGGTTACCTGGGCGGTTTCACGCTGCTGGTGGCTGCTATCATCTGGTATTTTACCATCATCCCACAGGGCCGGGTGGAGCTTATCTCTTCGGTGGCAAGCAATTTCATCCTGTTTTCTATCATCGTTTCGTTTATCGGACTTGCGCTTTACCGGCGTGTAAATGTGTACGAAACTTTCATCGAAGGTGCCAAAGATGGTTTTAAGATTTCTATTAAAATCATTCCTTATCTGGTAGCCATTCTGGTGGCTATCGGCGTATTCCGGGCTTCGGGAGCTATGTCGTGGCTGATTGATGGAATAGGCTGGCTGGCAGGAGCAGCCGGTCTCAACACCGACTTTGTGCCGGCATTGCCCACGGCTTTTATGAAACCTCTGAGCGGCGCCGGCGCGCGCGGCATGATGGTGGACGCCATGAATACCTTTGGCGCCGACTCTTTTGTAGGGCGCCTGGCCTCTACTTTCCAAGGCTCCACCGACACCACCTTTTATATTCTGGCTGTTTATTTTGGTTCGGTAAGCATCCGCAAGACCCGCTACGCCGTAACCTGCGGCCTCATTGCTGACTTTGCCGGAATCGTTGCCGCCATCTTTATTGCCTATCTATTTTTTTATTGATTACTATTCAGATTGCGGCCATTTCATGGTTTAATCTGAAGACAATTATCCCGTAGGGATCCAATATGGGTAGAAATGATTGATTACAAAGAATTATTTCGTCCCATACAGGACGAGGTTTTGAGCAGACACGATTTTTCTACCCGTATTTTGTGCCTGACGGCACAGAAGAATGTTTCACTATTTCCTCTCAATAAAAAGTAACAGTAAACCAGTATAGCCTATCAGAATTTAGCAGGAAAATAGTCGAATAGTCAAAAAAAAAATCAATTGTCCTTGAGGCATCGGATCGAAAAGCCGTGCGACTTACTGTAGTTGCTGCGGTACACCTGGGCGTTACTGTAGGACAGGTAGCGGTACCAGGCACGGGAAGCATCGTACCCGGACGAAGACCACCAGTAGCCGACGCTGCCCTGATAGTCGAACAACCCACTAATACTGCGGAGGCCACCGGGCAGAGCTGTAAAACCACTGCTATTGTTGCACCTTCATTAGGGCTATTCCAATGGGACATGCCGGTTTCTTTCATTTTACCGCCTGCTACGCTTTCACCACCCAGATAATTTGTTAAGACTGCCCATTCATCATCTGTTGGTAAATGCCATCCTGAAGGACATGCGGTGGATGCTGCTTGCCAATTGTAAAGTACACCATAAGTTTGATAGTTACTGGTAGCCTTGGCTGTCGGCACACTTGTTCCCTCATAACCATAAACATAATAATGGGGTGACGCAACTGATCCACTAAACGAAGGGCTTACACTGGGCAGATAAACCAGATTTTCCTTCATCCAGCATTGATTCCCTATTTGTACAGTTTCGTATTGCTTGCCATCTCTGTTGTCTGTAATTAATGTGAATCCACAGACGAATTCAATTGCTTTTTCTTTATATTGTGATGAGTAACTTTTATGAAAACTACAAATACGATATGAATAACTGTTATTTTTTAAATTAATTCCGTCATCGGCGAAATCATTTTGTCCCGCAATGACACTTGCAATACTTACCCATGCTTCTGCATTCACTTTGCGATCGATTTTAAAACCATCATGGCCTGTATGGCTGTATTCCCAGGTTAATTGTACTGAAGTTACGGAGTTTGGAATAATATTAAAGTTTTCAGGTACCGGTATGGATGAATCAAAATTTTCTTCAGACCAATTTGAGGTGTATGATCCAAAAAATCCACAAACCCGGTAATAAACCTGGGTGTTAAGGGCGAAATTATTATCTTCCACGCTGTTTCCAGTAACAGTTGTAATCAATTCCCAATTGCCGCCTTCGTATTTCCGCTCAATTATAAAACCAACATCACCACTGTAAATTACCTGCCAGGAAAGGGTTATGGAGGTAATTGAGTTGTTAGTTATTTTTAAATTGGCTGGTACTACAAATTCAGCAGACACCGATACAGATTGTTTTATAGAGCTGTGGTCTCCTGCAAAAGCATAAATCCGATAAGAATAGGTGTATGAAGAATCGGGAATGATTTCCGTATCATTCCAGCTTCGGACTTCTTTAGGAAACGTTTGATATGCAATCTGCCATGCTTCATCGCCTTTTTTGCGATCAAGTTTAAAGCCTTCAATGCTTTTATTGTCATAAGTCCAGTAGAGTTTTTTCTCAACTGGTGAAATGTCCTCAACTTGCAGGTTTTGAGGTGCCCAGGCAGCAGGATCAATATTGGCTTTTTCGTCCCAGGGGTTGTCGCGTTCAGGTTTTTCGCAGGAAAGCAGTAGCACCAATATTGCGAAAATGATTGGTTGAATGCCTTTAAAATTCATGGCTGCTATTTTTAGAAATGTATTCAATAGTTTAATCACAATTAAAAACTTATTTGCAAACTCAGCATTGCGCCGCCATCAAGTGGCACAGCCGAAATATCCATTCTTTTCTTTGCCTTGCTTTGTTTGGAAGCATTGATGATGGTCATGATGGCGCAAAAACCACTTGCACCAAAGGCAGCATAAGAAATGATCTGATTTCGCTCCATCCGGTCGTAGAGTTTGGTTGCTTCAGTAGTAGCGGTTGGGTAGTCTTTACCGGCCTTATCGGAAGCGTAAGCGAAAAACGCACCAGTAGTGGCTGTTGCCAAAGTTGCGGTGAGCCAAATGTTTTTCCGCTTTTTGTATTTGTCAAAATCTATCTGCGCCATTACCTTCTGATCGGACACCATCGTGAAGTTGTATGTATTTTGTTGCTCGGAAACGGAGAAGGAATCCTCAAAATCGTTGTAACCGGTTCTCTTCAGCCGGATGGTGTTCTTGCCAAAGTTGGTGGTTAACTTTCTGCTTGTTGTTCCTTCGTTTTTTCCATTCAAATAAAGGCTGGCTCCGGATGGATTGCTTGTGATGGTGATCTCTTTAAAATTACTGAGGTCCTCATTCACTGTGGTGCGTTCGTTTTCTTTCACCTCCGCGGTAGTTTTTACGGTGGCATAGTTTGCCTTTTTAAGCGTAATCTCGGACGTGCCGATAATTATTTCAGGAATAATCTTCGGCGTTAGGCCGTAAGATTTTCCATCAATAAAAATTTCAGCTTCGGGCGGGTCGGAAGCTATGGAGAGGCTGCCATTGATGGGCAATATTGTAAAAGTCAATGTTTCGGTGGCTCCGGCTTTCATATCAATTTTTCGTGTCTGGCTGTAATGCTTGTCCTTTTTTACCTCGATGGTATGCACGCCTTTGCGCAGAATATCATCGAAAGCGCCGGATGCTTTTCGCTCTCCATCGATGTAAATATCTGCCGCAAGGTTGGTGGTGATGTGCACGTTTCCAAACACAGGATTCATTTCAAAATTCATCGGAGTGCTTTCCCCATCCTTTATGGAAACTTCGCGGCTCGCGGGTTCGTAAAGTTCAAGCGAAAGCGAAATGGTGTGGCTGCCGCTTTTCAAAGTATCGAAAGTATGCGGGGTAGAATAATTTGTAGGAACACCATCCAGGGATATTTTTGCGCCATCGCGCGGGCTGCTCTTAACGGAAAGTGAACCGAAGTTTGGATTAAGAATCATTTCGTGCGTTTCCGTTTCATTCACTTTTACGGTAAAGTCTCCTTCTATGGAATGAAACATCTCTTTTTCGAGGCGGTATTCGTAATATCCACTTGAGGTTTCCATGGTAAAAGGAGTGTAGCCCATGTACTCATCCTCAACCCAAACCTTAGCATGGGATGGATGAGATTTCAGCAGGATAAATCCGGTAGTCAGCCCCCCTACCCCATCTGCGCCATGGCGGGTTACCACCATTTGATAAACAACACCCGGTTTTATTACAACCGGAAAATTGAAGTGGTACTTTAACAAATCAGCTCCCCAAATACTCAGACGGCGCTCTCCGGGAGAAAGATAAATCCAGTATTCGCCGGATTTCTTTTCGATATCTCCCACGATGCGTACTCCGCTATCAAAATAGAGTCCGTCAAGATCAGAATTTATTTTGATCAACGAACAAGCTTTGTCGTTGGCATCGAGTCGCTGATGCTGTATTGCTGAAATATCGTTGGGAACTTCCCTGAAGCCGGATACACTCAGCGAATCGGCCAGGAGGTGGTTGGCAATAAGAAGGAAAATAAAGAGGTGGAAATATTTCATTTCACATGGCAGATTTTCAAACAAAAAAAAGAGTGTGCTAAAGTAATCCTTTTATGGATTGAAATATCCTATTCATAGCTATTCAAAAAAAGGACTTGCTGGGATTTATTCACGAGTAACTTTCCCTTTGCTTTTCCTGATCATGGAAACAGGCAAAGCCTGGAAAAATAAAGCAGACGAGGTACAACCTCGTCCAAACTCTGAGAATAAATGCGATATGAATGGCTATTGTTTTATAAATTTCTCCACCGTCACGATTTTCTCATTTTGAATCCGCACGAAATAAGCGCCTTGTGGCAGCGAGGTGATGTCGATACTGGTTGTTGGTTTCGTAATGGTTTGTTGCAACACTTCCTGTCCGCTGAGGTTTATGATGGAAAGATGACTTTGTGCTGAATTTTCGGGCTGTGAAATAATGATAAGCCCTGTGGTGGGGTTGGGATAAGTGCTAAATCCCTCACCAATGGTGGTACTTTCTACTGCTGCATGTGCACAAGCCTCTATCACTTCCTGTTGGTTATTGCAGCCAGTGAGGTTGCCCCAAATTTCGACGGTACTATTGGGACTGCCCAGGTAAGCACAAATACTTTGTACTTCACAGGTTGATAAAGAATCATTAGCGATAATTGTTAATCCCTCTATGGAATTTGCTGCAATATTACCCAGGCCCGTTAAACTGGTCAGAACAGAGTTATCACTAATCCTAATCGTCCCCCCGATGGAAGTGAGGTTATCCAGCGCCGCTATACTGGTCAGAACAAAGTTTTGCTCCATCCAAAGATTCCCTCCGATGGAAGTTAAACCTTCAAGCCCCGTTAAATTGGTCAGTGCATCGTTAAGGCCAATCCTAAGATTCCCCCCGATGGAAGTGAGGTTATCCAGCCCTGTTAAACTGTTGAGGGAATTGTTATAAGCAAGAAAAAGACCTCCTCCAATCGAAGTCAGGTTGTCCAGCGCCGCTATACTGGTCAGAATAGAGGTAGATCGAATAGAAATACTATTACCAACGGAAGTCAGGTTATCCAACCCAGCTAAACTGGTCAGGGAAAGGTTAGTGTTAATATCAAGACTCCCACCAATGGAAGCGAGGTTACCCAGTGCCATTAAACTGGTCAGGGTTTCGGTGGCACCAATATTAAGATTTCTCCCAATGGAAATCAGGTTATTCAATCCCGTTAGGCTGGTCAGTGCAGCGTTATACTCAATAGTAATATCATTCCCGACGGTTGTCAGGTTACTCAGCCCCGATAAACTGGTCAGGAGAGGGTTCCAACTAATTCTAAGTTCTCCTCCAATGGAAACCAGGTTATCCAGCCCCGATAAACTGATCAGGGCTTTGTTAACATCAATCAAAAGATAACCTCCTAAGGAAGTCAGTTTATTCAGCGCTATTAAATTGGTCAGGGCATTATTGAAAGTAATACCAAAGTCCCCTCCAACGAAAGTTAGGTTGTCCAGCCCCGATAAACTGGTCAGGGAGTGGTTAAGATCAATATCAAGATTTTCCCCGATAGTAGTGAGGTTGTCCAGCCCAGATAAATTCATCAGGATATCGTTACGAAAAATTCTAAGAGTTTTCCCAATGGAAGTTAAAACACTTAATCCGTTAAGATTAGAAATAGCACCACTCGAATAATCTGTTATTGTAACGTCTCCCTCGATTTCCGTACATCCCGGATAATCGGTTTGGAAATTATCAATCTGTGCTTGTGTGGTGAAGGTGATACCTTGGGGCAGGCAGCCTTGGGCATTTGCGACGCTTATTGCAAATAGGGCAAACAAAAAGAAGTAGAATTTTTTCATGATTTTGATTTCTTAATAATAAAAAGAGTGTACTAAAGTAATCCTTTTATGGATTGAAATGCCATTTAGACCTCTTTTCTCTAAGCTGATGAGGAAGTTTATGAGATTCCTCTCTTCGTTTGGAATGACCACGCGCGAGTGCAAATCTGTGGTGAGCCGGGATCGGGCGCTTTGCGCCCGATCCCGGCTCACCATTTACACAAAAAGTTATGTCATTCCGACTGAAAAATTCGCGAAGGTAATTTGGAGGGAGAAATCTACAAATCGTGCTGGAGCAGGAGTTATGAAATTATGAAGCAACCAGTCTATGCCGTTGCAGCCAAATCTTTTACAGCTTTAAAAAGGATTTTCATCTCGGCGATTGCGGGAATTTCATAGATGCCCTCAACATCGATAAACATGTCGATGTGCTGAATCTTGAAATTCACCTTGTCGAGTACTGCCATGCAGTTGTCATCCTCAAAAATCAGGGCGTCCCAGTTTTCGGTGAGCGTGGTCAGATTGCCATCTTTTTTTAGCGTAAGCACACGGTAATTCCCCGATCCGGTAAGCAGCAATGCCTCGGGGTTGTTGTCGGTATTAAATTTCTGGTGGTTGAAATACAAGCGATATTTGTCGCGATAGGGCTCGCCGGCAGTGGGGCAAAAAGTAGTGCAGTTGCCGCACTCGTTACACCAGTCAGCGATATTGAGTACCTGAAACCTTTGCCTGATGGGAATTTTGTGATGGTATGCGACTTTAAATTTCTCACCTGCAAAAGTTACTGCAGGTATCAGCCGGTCGTCGTCGGCAACTTCAAAACCCAGCATAGCACGGTTCGGGCACACTGCCACACACACGTTGCAGATGGTATCGCATTGCAGACAACGCGCGGCTTCCTTCACGGCGCGGGGCGGCTTGAGTGTTTTGGTGATCAGCTCAAAACCTCTTCGCTCTGCAACAGGGACAATCTCAGCGTAATAAGGGTTTTCACGCTGCGACTTTTGTACTTTTAGTTTATTGATGTCCACATCTTTGGTTTGCCTGAATAGATTGGCCGGAAGCACCACGCCTGAGTCCATTACTATTTCGTAAGCAGCGCGCCGGGCATCGCCAATCACCTGCAAGGTAGTAGCCGACGGGTCGAGCAACGAGCCTCCTGCAAATACGCGCTTCATCCGGGTGGCGTTGGAGCCTTTGCGCGGATTCAGCTTGTAGATGTCAAAAAAGTCGATGTCGGCCTCTGTGCCCAGACAGGTAATGACGGTATCAAATTCAAGAATATAAGACTGTGCGTAGTCATCTTCATAGATTTCGGCAAGCTCCAGTCCGGAAACCTGACCGGCGCGTGCAATAACACGAACCGTATCGGTGGCGTCAATCACCTCAATATTTTCGTCGGCAAGCGCATCTTTTATCGATTGATCGATATGCATCTCCTCTGCGGGAACAGGAGATATCAAAGTAACGCTGCCTTTGTCATCTATCAGTCGCTGAGCTGCACGTGCCGCATCAGCAGCCAAATCGTCGCTGCCCACCACAGCATAATGATTCCCTGTGAGCTGTAAGGTATTTGCGCGGATCTGCTGCAGGAAACTGATTCCGTCAACAACGCCTTCGGAATCTTCTCCCTGAATCCCCATCATCAGGGGCTTGGAAGCACCTGTGGCAATAAATATATATTGTGAACTCTCAAGGATGCGTTCAAAACGCTCGCTGTCGACGCGGGCACTGTTCAGAATTTTAACGCCGGCCGCTTTAATGCGCTCGATGTCTTTTTCGACGGCAGCCTGGTCGAGCCTGAAATCAGGTGCAACGTTACGCGCCATGCCGCCAGCTTCGGCAGCAGCCTCGTAGATTTCAACTGAAAAACCATATTTGGTAAGAAACCATGCCGCCGACAGTCCGGCCACGCCCCCACCGATCACTGCTACCTTTATTCCGTTGGAGGGTGCGGGCATCGCGCCAAGCGCCTCTCCGGAAGTGTTTTCCGCTATAAATCGCTCGATCTCTTTCATCAACACCGGATAATCGTAATTGATGCGGGTGCATTTAAGCCGGCAGGGATCGCTGGCAAGCATGCCCGTGAGCGAAGGCAACGGGTTATCCGTTAGAAGGGTTTTGATGGCTTTTTCGGGATCGTTGTTGGCAGCAAACCAGCAATAGCCCGGAATATTGGGATGGGTGTCGCAGGCATCCACGCAGGGAGCATGCACGCAATCGTACAGGAATAGCGGACGCTGGTTTTTTATGCTAAGATGAGTAAGCTCTGTTTTCTTATAAGCCGGATTGTTAAGGGTACGAATCGCATAATTGCGCAGGTTTTCGAGTGCCGTTTCCTGTACGCTGTAGGCGCTTCCCGATTTGAGAATATACTCGCGTATATTTTTGGCCTGATAATTAGCGAAGGTACGGCTAAGCTCCTGGAAATATTGTGCAAGCCGCCCATAGCCACCGGGTTTCAGCAGGTCGGTGCATACCGTTATGGTGCTAAATCCATTGAGAAGTAACTGCGAAACATTGTAGCAATCAGCTCCACCTGAAAAAGAGATATTGAGCGAACCCTCGAAACGGCTTTGAAACTTTGCAGCAAGATTCACAGCAACCGGATGAAGCGCATTGCCGGTGAGATAAACATCGCTGGCAGCCTCAGGGATTTGAGTGGTAACATTGCGACAGAGCAGGCCTCCACATATTTTTATTGTCAACTCCAGCTTCATTTCGGCGGCAGTTGCCTTGATGGCATCAATCAGATCGATCGCTTCACCATACTGAACGTCTTCTTCAAAATGTTCCTCATCAATTTCTACATACAAAGCATCCTCAGCACTCACAATGGCACGCACCGAACGATAACCCAATAAGGTGGGACTAAATTTTATAACAGGATGCAGTTTTTTATCCACCATCAGGAGTTTGCAGATATATTCGATCTCGCGTGCAGAACAATCTTTGGAGGTGTTAACCGTAAAACTGTTGGAAATCTGATCCGGTATACTTATTTGATCAATATCAGGATATATGCTTTTGATTGATTGTAACTTCTCAGTTTTTTCCACACTGCAATCAATCATCTTGTCCACAAACCATTGCATCTTCTCGCTGCGAATGTCGGCAAGTGTATTGCCCAGACTCATGTTAAAAATGGTTCCGATGGCATTTACATGCTTTTTGCGTGTAAAAAGTTTATGATTTAAAATATGAATAATGATCCAGGCATTGAGAAATTGATCGTAAGCCTGCTCAACATCCAATTCGATAGTTGTTTCACAATGATGTGCGCCCTCATAAATACTGATACTTGGCTTGATAATGCCGGTAGCCGGCGCAGGGGTTACTGTTTTCAATTCGATATAGCGGGCACCACACAGCCAGCCGCTTACGATATTTTGCGCCAATTGAGTATGCGGCCCCGAAGTAAGGCCAATGGGATTGTGTAATTCCTGACCATACTTTTTGGAGTACAAAACGTGATTGTGCCAGTGTTTATAAAAAAGTTTCCCAGGAATGTCAAATACTTCATTATTCGTGTTCAGGTCGTTAAGTATTATTCCCAGCAGTTGTCCAAGCGTAGCAGGATTCATTAGAAAATGGTATTTACTCATGAGTGATGTGGAAAAAAACAAAAATAGAACTATTTTTTCTTCAAACGACCGATTTGGATAAAAATCTTATTCAGATGTAAATTGTAATGGATTAAAATTACAAATAGAGTTTTTTTCGAATTATTTGAAAGTTGTGTCTTGAAATATATTTGTCATTGGCAGGCTTGTGTGTTGAAGTTTGGTTTGGATTATCACAGGTTTTATCAACGAGTAACATAATACCATTTCCTCGTCCCGATGCCATTTGCAGCGACTTTTAATTCTTCTCTACAAAAATGTTGTGTCTTAAATCAGCAGCATCCTGAAAAAACTTTTTACCTTTACTTCGATTTTCAAATTTAGTAACCTCAAAAGATTTAGTACAATGAAAAAAATTACACTATTTGTAATGTTCTTATCCCTTTGCCTTTGCTCGATGCAGGCACAAAAAGCTCCCGCGGAAGGTGAATGGACGATTGTAAAAACCTACGACATTCCGGGTAAAGCTTCAGGCTTGGCTTTTGACGGTGAATACCTATACTTTGGCATCTATGGCTCCGGTGGCGATAAGTTTTATCGTTTCGACACCGACAGCGGATTAGCCACCCTTCTTTTTAACCACCCAACAATCGACGACAGCTACGGCATGAGCTATGGCAACGGACACCTGTGGGTGGGACACCAGCCTTCGGGAAGTTCTAATCCGTCACTGGCTATGGAGCTTGATTTTGATGGAAATATTATCACCAGCCTGCCCCTACCCGACCATTACATGTCGGGCGTTGCTTACGATGACGGCACTTTGTGGGCTTGCACCTATTATCCCGATCCGGGCATGACGTATCATCTGGATGCTGAGGGCAATGTGCTTAGTCAGTTTGCACCTCCTGTTGCCAATCAAATATGGGATGTGTGTCTTCAGGATGAATTTCTGTGGTTTGTTGATTACAACGCTCACCTAATCTACAAAACCGACCTCACCGGTGCGCTTCTCGAAGAACACCCAAGCGAAAATATAAAACCCTCCGGTGTTGTTTACGACGGCAGCTATTTGTGGTATGTCGACGGACAATTGAGCAGCCAGAGTGTGCTTTACAAAATTGACCTGGGTGGGGCTGGCACGCCTGAAATAAACGTGCCGGTGACAGAATATAATTTTGGAACAGTGGCTGCCGGCGACTCAGCGGTGTGGAACATCACCATACACAACACCGGCACCGCCGATCTCTCCATCAACGATCTGGTGATACAAAATGCTGTGCCGGTATTTACACGAGAAACCTTCCCGCAGGTAATAGAGCCAGATAGTTCCATAGAAATCGAAATAATTTTTAGACCTACAGAAGTTTATACGCTCAGCACAACCATCCTCATACAATCCAACGACCCGGTGACCCCCGAAGTCGGAATAGATCTCATGGGCGAAGGCGTGCTTAACGGCCCTGTCATCCACATGCTTTCCACCAATCTCGATTTTGGTCAGGTGAGAAAAGGTGCAATGACACGCCGCACCGTCACGGCTCAAAATGATGGCGACGAAACGCTCATTATCACTTCATTCGACAGCAACAGCGAATATTTTACTTCCGATCCGCAGTTACAGCTTCCGCTGATGATTGCTCCGCTCAGCTCCGCAGAGCTTGAAATCTGGTTTCATCCGACAGGTAAGGAAACCTACAACGGCATTTTTACCATCGAAAACAACGATCCGCAAAACCCTGCTGTGCAGATTACTGTTTCCGGTACTGGTTTTATACAGGCCTATCCTATTGCCGATGCGTTGTGGCAATACACCATTGATGTGGCCTACGACAACAGCCCCAAAGCCATCAGCCCGATAGCCGACATCAATGGCGACGAAATCAGCGACGTGATTGTAGCTTCTGAAGATAATTTTATCCGTTGTTTTAATGGCAATGCCCACGTAACGGGTGATGTCCTGTGGGAGCACGAAATTTATTCGGGCAACGTGTATCGGAAACAAGGATTAATGATAGTAGATGACATCGATGGAGATGGTTATGAAGATGTAGTTGTTGGCACCACGGGTAGCGACCGCAGCGTAACGATGCTTTCGGGCAGGACTGGCGAACAGCTCTGGAAATTTTACACAGCCACATACTGGGGCGACGGCGGCTGGGTATATCAGGTGGACGGCAGTCGCGACTTTAACGGCGACGGCATCATCGATGTTTTGGCCTGTGCCGGCAACGACGGCAGTGGAAATGGTCCAGTGCGTGCTTTTCTGCTCGATGGTGAAAACGGTAATCTACTGTGGCATTATTTCCTGGAAGGCCCTGGATTTTCAGTCATCGCTATCGACGATGTAAATGGCGACGGAATCCCCGACGCACTGGCCGGCGCTTCCAATGCCAGCGAAACGGTGGGAAAAGTGGTATGCATCAGCGGTAGCAATGGTTACGAAATATGGAGACAAAACACCAGTGGCACCTCCGTGTGGGCACTGTTGCAGCTCGAAGATATCAATGGCGACGACATTGCCGATGTGGCTGCAGGCAACTTTGGCAGCGGCGACTTTAACGCCTACGACGCTACCAATGGCGAAATACTTTTCAGTGGCAGCCTGGGTGGCGGTTTCACCATTATTCGTGACATGATACTCCTCGACGACCTGAACGATGACGGCATAGCCGATTTTACGCTCTCGTCGGGCAATAGCAGCTGCGTGGCCGTGAGCGGGCTGGATGGCACCAACATTTGGTATGCATCTCTACCCGATCAGTGTTTCAGCGTCGATCGCATCGGCGACATCACCGGCGATGCCATCAACGACGTGGTAGTAGGAACTATTTTTCAAAATAACCAGGTAGTATTTCTTAATGGCGTTACCGGCGAAGAAATTATGAGGATCAATTACAACCAGGCCCTAGATGCATTGGCCGTGATTCCCGACATCACCGGCGACATCTCACCGGAAGTGGTGGCTGGCGGTCGCGAAGGACTGGTAACTTGCTTTTCGGGTGGTCTCGATTCCTGGACCTCTATTCCTGCAAAAGAACCCGTCAAGAAAGCCTTTAGCATGCACTGTTCGCCCAATCCTTTCGCTACTTTCACAACCGTAACATTATCATCCGTAAAGCCGGTCAATGGGAGTTTGTATGTGATTACCGCCGGAGGAAGACGCATTGCCGATCTGGGCGATATCACTCTTAAAGAAACGACTCTCGATTTGCAATGGAACGGAACTACCGACACGGGCGAGGCTGTTGTGCCGGGACTTTACTTTATCGTTTTTGATGATGGAAATCGCACTTTCGTACAAAAGGTGATAAAGGAATAAAGAACATGAATCTTCACATAAAGATTTAACGTAGAGACGCTCAAATTGGGCGTCTCTACATTTTATCGAGTGTTGGATTCGTAATCCCTGCTACGCCCAAATTGCTTTTTTAAAAACATCCAGCAGTGATACTATTCTCCATTGGAAATTTCCTGCAGATCATCCGATTCAAAGATTATCTGCGCTGTTGGTTCACTATTGGCGATGGCAATCATAGCGCGAGCGACGTCGGCAGCCGGGATAGGTCTGTATTTTCGCAGTTTGCCAATCATCAAAAAACTAATTGTTTTCATCAGCCATTGGCCGAGGGTTTCGGCGGTGCGTTTTTCGTTTCGTTCGCCTAGCAGCATCGACGGACGCACGATCGTTTTCAGCGGCCCATCTATTTGTAGAACCTGCTGCTCCATCTCGCCTTTGGTACGCAGATAAAAGTTGCCCGATTTTGCTTTAGCGCCAATGGAAGATACCACCAGCAGCTTCCCGGCTTTTTTGTCGGCGGCAAGCCTTGTAATGGCCAGCGACAGATCGAGATCGACTTTTTTAAAACTTTCTTTTGAACCGGCTTTCTTGATGGTGGTGCCGATGCAGCAATAAACGTCGTCGATGGGTGGCTTTAAGTTTAAGCTTTGCAAATTGCTGTAATCATCGATGATCTCTGTGAGTCGTTCATGTTTTCCACCCATCGCATGGCGATTGATACAAATTATCTCACGATAATTTTTGTTGGTGAGCAACTGCTGTGTAAGGTGATGTCCGGTAAGGCCTGTGGCTCCAAAAACAAGGGCTATTTTCGATTGCCTGTTCATAGGCGTTGATCGCCTGGGTGCTTTGGATCGCTTGGGAGGCCTGGATCGCTTGGGTTGCTTGGGTTGCTTCAAGTTTCTAAAGTTATGATGATGAATAAAAGAGCTCTTAGTTAAAATGGAAGATCGTCGGTAGGCCCTTCGGGAGGTATTTCATTCATCGATGGCGGTGGCGCCGTATTGGCTTGCGTTGCCTGCGATTGGAGTGGCTCCACACGCCAGGCTTCCAGGTTGTTGAAATAAGAAACCTGACCGTTTTTTTCCCACCTGCGTCCCCGAATGTTGAAGACAACTTTTATCTGCTGACCAACAGGAATATTTTCGATGGCTTCGCATTTATCCTGCGTAAGCTGAAATTTGATGGTCTCGATAAATTCATTAACGCCTACTGTCTCGCGTTTTTCGATTACAAATTCTCTTTTCCTGAAGCGGTCGGTAACCTGCACCGCATCGTACTTTTCTATTAATGTACCTGTAATTTCGTAGCTCATGGATCGTACTTTTTATTTTTATAAAATATTCTATTTATTTTTAATGACCAGCTTCCGCTGATTGTTTCATGCTGCAAGGCCTGCTGAAGGTGTTTCTCAAAAGCCTTTCGCGGGATTGTTTCGGCACCGAGGCTTCGCAGATGTTGTGTCTCCTGTTGCGCATCGATGAGCGGAAAGTCCCATCCCCTGAGGCGTTCGACGAGATGCCACAAAGCAACTTTAGAGGCATTGCTTTCGTGATAAAACATCGATTCGCCAAAAAAAATCCGGCCCAAAGATACACCGTAAAGTCCACCCGCCAAATGATTTTCTCTCCAAACTTCAACCGAATGTGCATAACCGGCCTGATGCAGCGCCTGATAAGCTTTTATCATCTCATCACCGATCCAGGTGCCATCCTGGTCCGGGCGATCTATTTCTGCGCAGGCAGTGATTACCTTATCGAAAGCCTCATCAAAAGTAACCTGAAAACGACCACTCCGCAAGGTTTGCCGAAGTGAGGCAGAGACCTTTAATTTACTAGGAAACAAAACCATACGCGGATCCAGCGTCCACCACATAATTGGCGAGTCATCACTAAACCACGGAAAAATACCCATCGAATAAGCAAGCAAAAGCCGCTCAGGTTTCAGGTCGCCGCCAATGGCCAACAGCCCGTCGTCCTCCGCAAGTTCCGGCGGCGGAAAAATCAAATCATCGGTGAGCATGTAAACAGGCATTTTCGGGCAGAGTAAAGTGTAGCGTTTTCAGTATGAAGCAAAAATTAATTCATCTTTTAAATTGATCAAGCGCCAAATTTCGACAAAAAATCTGTTTGGACGTCTTAATTTTCTGGATGATTGATGCAGCCATTTTTTGAAATTGATTATTTTTGCTCAAAACATTTTACTATGGAACATTCAGCATTTATCAATCTCGACCTGCTCTCCCAGGAAGCCAGAAAGGAATTGGAGACCTTTTATGATTTTCTGCTCTTTAGGTAAAATAGCTCAAAGAAGACCAAAATACCGATGATAATTGGGAAATAACACAAAAACGATTGGTAGAGAATAAGTATCAATTACCCCACCCTATCAACCAAATTCACGGTAAAAATTGTAAGCCCATCCCTGCTTTCCGAAGCCGTGATATCCCCACCCATCTGCAAAACGATTTGTCTGCTCAGGCTTAGGCCAATGCCCGATCCATTTTCTTTGGTGGTGTAAAAGGGTACAAATATTTGCTCTTTTATTTCGGGCGGTATGTGTGGACCATTGTTGCCGATTTCCAGTTTTATGTTGTTTCCGTATTGTGTGAGTCTGATCGAAATGAAGGGCGTTTCGGCCCCTTCATCAACGAGCACTTCGCAGGCGTTTTTCAGTAGGTTTAAAATTACCTGCGACAAAAGCTGCTCGTCCGAAGATATCATCATGTTTTCGGGTATCAACTTTCGGATTTGTATCTCTGTAAATCCCGGATACGCGCTGGCGGCAATCAGCATACGCTCGATGAGACTGGAAAGATCGACTGGCTTAAAATGTGGCTCGGGAAGCTTGGTAAATTTCCGGTAGTTTTCTACAAAGCTCATCAGCCCTACGCCACGCTCCTCAATCACACCCAGACCTTTCACCGTGTTTGCAATCATGGCGGCATCCACATTTTCAGGCTTTATTATTTGGTCGTTGGTCGTAAAATATCCCAAAATTACCTGCGTGAGCGAAGTGATGGGCGCAATATTGTTCATGATTTCGTGTGCCAGCGTGCGCGCCAGTTTTATCCAGGCGTCGATTTCGCGGTTGTCGAGTTCTTTGGTAATATCGCTAACCGCCACCAGTTTTATCGTTTCGTCGTGGGTTTTTATTTCGGAAAGCTTAAAGAGTAATTTCTGCCCATATTTATTTTCGAATATTGCCGACTGCAGGTTTTTGCCGGAGCTTTCCAAAATAAACCCCGGCAATACCTCGTCGATGGCCAGCAAGGTATTCACATGATGATACGCGCTAATTTGCGTAAGCCTCGTAGCAGCAGGATTGATATTTATCACACGGCCTTTTTCGTTTACCGAAAATAGCCCTGTAGCCGACTGGTCGATCACCGAACGGAAATACTGCTCCTGGGAGTTGATGTCGATTTTTGTTTTCTTAAAAATCTCGTTCAGCCGGTCGATGCCTTTATAAATATCATCGATGGCTTTATTACCTGATCTGCGAGGCGTTTTCAGGGTGGTGTCGTCATTTTCAATTCCCATCAAAAAGGAGGCAATCCAGTGGTTTATTTTGTTAAAATAGTTGATGATATTGATGACGGCGCCTATTAACACCAAAACCAATAGCAGGCTCAGCGTCGTCTGATCGTCGATATAAAAATAAGTTGCCGCTGCAGCCAGCAGGATAATTATGATCAGTCTGGATAAGATTGCCCGGTAAAAATGTTTGTACGGCATGGTTTTCCTTCTTAAACTTTATTCATCAAACGACTTCAGTTTTTTGTAAAGCGTAGGCCGCGAAATGCCCAGATTTCTTGCCACTGCACTCATGTTGCCATTTTCCTTTTGTATGGCGGCTTGTATCATCTCCTTCTCCATCTCTTCGATGGTTTTGTTGTGAAGATGGCTGGCAGAGGATTTTGGAGACTGAAGAGCAAAACTCTCTTCGGTCAGCTGATCGTTGTCGGCCAGTATCACAGCTTTTTCGATACTGTGTTGTAATTCCCTCACATTGCCGGGCCAACTGTGCAGCAGCAGTTTCGCGGCCGCTTTACGCGTTAATTTGATGCCGGGCTTGTTGTATTTCGCTCCATATTTCTCCAGATAAAATTCGGCGAGCAGCACCACGTCGTTTCCACGTTCGCGCAGTGGCGGCACCTCTATCGTGATGGTATTGATGCGGTAGAGCAAGTCTTCACGAAAAAGACCTTCGGAAATCATTTTCGGTAAATCCATGTTGGTGGCCGTTATCAGCCGAATGTCGACAGGAATAGGTTTGTTGCTCCCCAGTTTTACAATTTTTCTGCTTTGCAAAACCACCAACAATTTGGCCTGAAATGCTAAAGGAAGATTCCCGATTTCATCCAAAAACAAAGTGCCTTTATGTGCCGCCTCAAATTTGCCGGCACGCTCTTCTTTGGCATCAGTATAAGCACCTTTGGTATGGCCAAAAAGTTCGCTTTCAAAAAGTGTCTCGGTGATGGCGCCCATGTCCACATTCATCATAACCTCATTTTTTCGTAAAGAATGTTGATGGATTTCACGCGCAATCA
This sequence comes from Bacteroidales bacterium, assembly GCA_035647615.1. Classification (NCBI taxonomy): domain Bacteria; kingdom Pseudomonadati; phylum Bacteroidota; class Bacteroidia; order Bacteroidales; species Bacteroidales bacterium. Next base: position 51,492 of record DASRND010000036.1, read on the forward strand.
ATTCTTTACCGGTACCATTTTCACCCACAATAAGAATATTGGCATCGGTGGCAGCCACTTTTTTTACGACAGTCATCACCTTTTTCATGGCTTCTGAATCCCCGATAAGGGGCTGTGCTGGAGGCCGGAGCGCTTGTTTTAATGTTTGCGCCGTTTTGGCCAACGCTCGATTATCCGTCTGGCTCTTGCGCAATTTCATGGCTGCGTGGAGTGTGCTTATCAATTTGTGGTTGTCCCAGGGTTTCAGGACGAAATCGAAAGCTCCTTCTTTAACAGCTTTCACGGCCAGCTCTACGTCGCCATAAGCTGTAATCATAACCACCACAACCGAAGGGTCGTGTTTTTGAATTTGGTGTAACCAAAAAATCCCTTCGTTGCCCGTGTTAATGCCCGCCTTAAAATTCATATCCAGCAGCACTACATCAATGTTTTGCTGCTGCAGCGTCGTGAGCAGCACATTGGGATTGCTGAGCGCAACAACCTGATCAAATTCCGTTTGCATCAGCATCTCCAGCGCGGTAAGCACGCTCTTGTTGTCGTCGAGGATGAGAATGTTGCCTTTCATAGCCAGCGAAATTATACAATTTGTAAATGAACGACACACCGGTGTTAGGGTTCTTTACACTTTTTTCTACAAAAAATTTATGTTTTAGGTTTAAACATCACCTTGTCAGTGCTTTACAATTAGCGGCACCGCGATTGAGCAGATTGAGATTAAAAGCAAAAAAAGTAAGATCATGGATATTCCAAAAGTGAAGAAAAAAGGTTTTAAAAGGAAACATCTGGTAATAATTTTGGTGTCACTACTATTTGCTTTCCTTGCGTATCAGTCCTTTTTTGCAGTTCATTTGTCGACATTGAATGTGGATGCCGACAAGTTGCAGATCGAAACGGTGTCGGCAGGGACTTTTCATAATTACATCACCGTTACCGGAAATGTAGAACCCATTGCAACCATTTTTTTGGATGCCCGCGAAGGCGGACGCGTGGAGGAAAAAGTGATCGAAGAGGGAAGTATGGTCACCAAAGGCGATGTAATCCTGCGACTGAGCAATCCCGACCTGACACTAAACATTTTAAACAGTGAAGCACAACTGGCCGAAAAGAGCAATTTTTTGCGCAATACCATGGTGGTGATGGAACAGGAAAAGCTGCAGATCAAGCGCGAGCTGCTGAACCTGGAATTCGACATCAAACGCAAAAAGCGCGTGTATGGCCAAAAGCAGGTTTTGTATCAGGATGAACTAATATCGAAAGAAGAGTTCCTGATGGCTGAGGAAGATTATCAGTTTGCACTGCGAAGTTTCGAGCTTTATCAGGAGCGCCAGCGGCAGGATTCGATTTATCGAAAAATTCAGGTAGATCAGATGGAGGATAACCTCAGCAATATGGAGATGAACCTGAAGCTGATCAGGCAAAGCCAGGAAAGCCTGGATGTAACGGCTCCGGTTGATGGGCAGCTAACCACGCTGGAGGTAGAGCTTGGGCAATCGGTTCCCAAAGGCGGCAGGATCGGACAAATCCATGTATTGTCGTCGTACAAGGTGGTGGCACGAATCGACGAACATTATATCGACCAGGTGCGAGCCGGCCTGATGGCGATCCTTGACCGGCAGGGACAGGAATACCAATTAAAAATTAGAAAAATATTGCCCGAAGTGCGTGATGGCCGTTTTTCGGTGGAGATGATTTTTACGGGCGAAACACCCGCCAATATGCGCACCGGACAAACTTATTACACGCGCCTGCAACTGGGCAGCCCCGAAGAAGCACTGCTGCTGCCGCGTGGCAACTTTTTCCAACAAACGGGAGGGCAATGGATTTTTGTGCTTTCGCCCGATGGCAAATATGCCGAAAGGCGAATGATAAAAATCGGCAGGCAAAACCCCGGCTATTATGAAGTGCTGGAAGGCCTGCAGCCAGGCGAGCGCGTCATTGTGTCGGGTTACGAGAATTTTGGTGACAACCAACGGATCGTACTCAAATAAATTAAAACTATAAAAAAAACGGCTATGAGGGTAGTACATTTAAAATTTATCTTTAATAATTTAAAGAAATCAGGTAAAACAACCGTGTTTAATCTGATTGGATTATCGGTGTCGTTTGCCGCATTTATGCTTATCTCTATTTATGTATTCAACGAATTTACCTACGACCGATTCAACAAAGACTACGAAAGGATTTATCGATTGAATATGGAAATGGAGTTTGATGGACAGCATCATTTGAGCTCTTTTCTTCCCAACCCTTTAGCCGATGATATCCTCGATAATTTATCAGAATTTGAAAGCCAATGTTCTTTTGGGTGGGGACCCTCAAATTATGCGAAGGAATCAGACCAACTCACCAATTTTGAGATAAAAACCCGAGCCGTTGATCCCACCTTTACCGATATTTTTACCGTCCGCATCAAAAGCGGAAATCAGCACCCGCTAAGGGCAAAAAGCAGCATGATCATCTCCGAGAAAACAGCAAAAAAAGTATTTGGCGACGAGAATCCTGTTGGAAAAACACTGCTGGCCAACCACAAGGAACCCTATATTATTGACGCCGTTTTTTATGATTTGCCAGAAAACACCAGTTTTAAATACGATGCATTTTGCTCATTTCCAGCTACAGACTGGATAGACAATTGGTCAGAATATAGTTTTAATCATTTTTTCAAGGTCAGGCCGAATGCTGACATGACCTTGATGAAGGGTAAAATACTTGAAATCCCATCAGTAAAAAATATAGTCAAGGGAAATCCTGACGAAAACATCATTTTTACATTTACTCCACTTAAAGATTATCACTTTGACAGCCAGGGCGGAAATGGAAATTCTGTTTTTGCCAAAACACTCATTTTTGTTGCAATCCTGGTCCTTTTCATGGCCTTTATCAACTACCTCAACTTTGCCATAGCCAATGCACCCAAGCTAATCCGGTCGGTCAATATGCGGCGAATTGTAGGAGAATCGAAGCGCAGTTTATTGGTGATGCTTGGCATCGAATCGGTGGTACTTATGACGCTTTCATTTTTACTGGCTATCTTTTACTGCTTTCTCACCATACATTATTGGCCGGATATTTTTGGTTACGTACTCGACCTGAATCTTTATAAACCGCTGTTCCTGACTTGTTGGCTGTTATTCGTCGTGCTTGGTGTATTGTTTTCGGTTTATCCTTCCAGGATTATTGTTGGCGTTCAGCCTGCCCTCGCGCTCAAAGGCATGATTACGTTTTCGGCAAAGCGATCCTATTCAGGCAAAATACTGACAGTAATTCAGTATTCCATTTACATTTTATTAATCCTGGGTGTTTTGGTGATTGAAAAGCAAATTTCATTTCTAAAAAATTATGACCTTGGATTCGATAAAGAAAACATCGTCTTACTGGAAACTACCCCTTCGATACAGAGCCAGAAAGCAGCTTTCATAGATGAAATAATGAGAAACCCAAACATCACAGATTATGCCTTTTCGCAATTTGAGCCGGGAAGAGTTGGCATGAGTTGGGGCGGGGAAATTGATGGTAAACAGGTGAGTTTTTATTGCTGGCCTGTGGATGAACGGTATTTAGACTTTATGGGAATCGATGTTATTGAAGGAAACACCTTTTCATCGAACGTAGATGCCGACGAGAACAACTTTATTTTCAATCAAAAAGCCCTGGATGAATTTGGCTGGAATGAAGGCTATCTGGGTAAGATCATCCCTGGTTTCGATTTTCAGGGAAAGCTCATCGGTTTAGTCAAAAACATGAAATACGCTTCTCTGCACGAAGAAGTTCAACCCATGGCTTTCTGGTTGACCAAAACACAACATGACCTCATGAGCCTGAAAATTAAAGAAGAAAATCAAGGAGCAACATTGGATCATATCAGGGATGTATATGCCCGATTTGAAAGCAAGTACCCCGTCACGCTTTCATTTCTGGATGAACAACTCGATGCACAGTACAAACAAGAAGATAAACAAGCACAACTGATCTTTATCTTCTGTATGATTTCTATTATTATTTCAATAATAGGTGCGCTGGGAGTTATCATTTTTATGTGTGAATATCGGGTGAAGGAAATAGGGATCAGGAAAATAAATGGCGCCAAAGTTTCGGAAATTGTCACCATGCTCAACATGGATTTTGTAAAAGGCGTGTTCATCGCTTTCTGCATCGCTGTGCCCATCTCCTATTTGGTATTGGACTGATGGCTTCAAAATTTTGCCTACCGAACCAACCTAAGCTGGTGGATATTTATAGTGGCCGGGATAGTAGCTTTCGCGATAACACTTTCTACCGTGAGCTGGTACAGTTGGAGGGCAGCACGCAAAAACCCGGTGGATTCGTTGCGATATGAGTAAGACTGAAAAATCTAAAAAGTAACATTTAACATTAAAAACAATGATTAAAACAGAAAAATTAACAAAGGTATTCAGCACCGACGAGTTGGAAACACTGGCTTTGCGCAATGTGGACATCCATGTGAAAAAAGGCGAATTTGTAGCAGTAATGGGGCCTTCCGGTTGTGGCAAGTCCACGCTGCTCAACATTGTCGGGCTGCTGGACAATCCCACCGAAGGCCGGTATTCCTTTGCCGGTACAGATGTAACGCATCTGAAAGAGAAAGACCGCACGCAATTTCGCAAGGGCAACATCGGGTTTGTCTTTCAGAGTTTCAATCTGATCGACGAGATGAATGTTTTCGACAATGTGGAGCTTCCGCTGATGTACCTCAAAATGAAAGCCTCCGAGCGCCGCCAAAAAGTGAACGACGTGCTGCAGCGAATGAAAATCGGCCACCGCGCCAAGCACTTCCCGCAGCAGCTTTCGGGCGGACAGCAGCAACGAGTTGCTATTGCGCGCGCGGTGGTGGCCAACCCGAAACTCATCCTGGCCGACGAGCCTACCGGAAACCTCGACTCGAAAAACGGAACCGAGGTGATGAACCTCCTCACAGAACTCAACCAAACGGGCGCCACCATCATCATGGTTACCCACTCCGACCGCGATGCCAGCTATGCACACCGCATAATTAACCTGTTCGATGGGGAGGTAATTACGGAAAAAGCAGTAGCCAGCCGAAGGACAAATGACGAATAATGTTCGATAAATTATAAATATTTAAAAATGACAAATGATTTTGGTATGCAGAGACGCACGGCCATGCGTCTTTAATGACGATTGACGATTGACAAATGAAGTGTTTTCAATATCGAATATCGAATACAGAATTTTGAATTAAAGCCCCAAATGGGCGACATCAATTTAGAAGGACGAAGGACTATTGATCATTGACGATTAACAATCAACGATGACCGATTGAATGTCGAATTAAAACCCCGCCGGACTGAAGACGGTGGACTGGATACTTATTAAAATCTTAACAACAAACAAACAAAACCATGTGGCTAAAAAACTTGAAGTCTTTTACGCAGCATCTTTATAATAGCAAGCTTTACACAGCGGTGACTGTTTTGGGCTTTACCATCTCGTTGAGCTTTGTAATCCTGCTGAGCGTTTACATCAAAAATGAATTATCCGTAAACGATACGCAACCAAATAAAGACAGGATTTACCGTTTGATAAACGAAAATTATGCCGGCTTCGCGCCACCTATCGGCGAATGGCTACAAGGGGAGTTTCCGGAAATAGAAAGTTTTACACGTATTTCTACAAACGGCGGGATATTGATCACCACTGATGATGTAAAGGTCAAGTTTAATTATTTGCTTGCCGACTCTACCTTCTTCAATATCTTTAATTTCGATCTTATCGAAGGTGAGAAAGAAACGGCACTGAAAACGCGTAACTCTGTGGTGCTGAGCCGCGAATTTGCCAACCGCATTTTTGGCTCGGACTCGCCCATGCACCAACTGATAAAAATTGATGGCGTCTCCTGTGTTGTAAATGGAGTGGTCGGAGATATTTCGCAAACATCCAACTTTATAGCCTGGGATGCTATCATCAACTTTAGGGCGCTAGCCGATTTCGGGCATTCGCCCGAACTATTGACCAGCTTCGGAAACAGCTCCTTTGGGCTTTATTTTCTTGCCAAACCCAACACCAACCTGCCCGCAAAAGCTCCGGAAGTACTGGAGCTTTTTAAAAAAGATTTTTGGCTGTATCAAGACGGCAGGACAAAAACAGTATCTTTTGAGCCACTCACCGACAGCTATTTTAGCCCGATATCCGGCAGTGGAATTGTGCAAAACAACAAAACCCTGATTTTAATTTTGTTTGCTATAGTCATACTCATACTGGTACTGGCAATTATCAATTACATCAATCTGACTATTGCCCAATCGGGCATGCGTGTGAAAGAAATTGCCATTAAAAAACTACTGGGTAGCAGTCGGTCAAAACTGATGACACAACTCGTTGTCGAATCTATAATCATAAGCAGTGTGGCAATGTTATTGGCAATTTTGGGAGGCTTTTTGGCAGAGCCATTGCTTAATAGCGCATTGAATACCCAAATCAGACTTGCTGATGTTTTTACAGCTGGAACAGTTTTTATTCTATTTGTTTTTATTGTCGCCGTAGGTTTTTTTTCGGGCATCATCCCGGCATTCATCATCACCAGGCTGCGTGCCGTCGATGTTATAAAAGGAGGCTTTCGCCGGAAAAGCAAGATTTTGTATTCAAAATTCCTCATCGCTTTCCAATACACCGTGGTCATTGTGCTGGTTATCGCTACCATTATTATTGCCCAGCAAACTGCCTTTATGCGAAATCATGATTTAGGGTTTAATCATGACAATATCGTGTGGTTGGTCAATAACCTTAAACGCGGCCAAACAGAAGGATTCAGAAACGTTATTGAGAAAATACCCGGCGTTAAAAGAGTTTCTTTCGTCAAGGGCAGCCCCATAGATGGTGGCAACAACCAGTCGTTTATGTATGAAGACCAGCCTGTTAGTTTCCAGGAATTTGTTGTGGATAGCTCGTTTTTTGAGATGATGAAAATAAACATAACGCCCACCTCATCAGCCTATTCTAAGCAGGGCATCTGGCTGAATCAATATACGGTGGACAAACTGGGACTCGACCCGTTGCCTGTAAGTTTTAAATCAAACTATGGTGAGGAACCGGTTTTGGGCATTACCAATAATTTTAATATAGAATCGCTGCACAAGGAGTTGGGCTTTTTGATCCTGCGACAATTGGGAAAAGATGAATATCCGTGGAGTATTCTTGTTCAGCTGCAGTCAGGCGATGTGATCGCAACCTTTGATCAGGTAAAAAAATCCTATCTGGAATATACTGGAGGAATGCCTTTCGACTCGGGATTTTTTGATGATGACATTCAAAGCTGGTACGATAGCGAAAAGCGCACCGCCGCCATTGTGAGTTATTTTGCCTTGCTTTCCATCGTGATTTCTATCATGGGAATTTTTGCTATGGCGGTGTTTTATAATCAGCAAAAGATAAAAGAGATTGGCATCCGCAAAGTGAATGGCGCCACGGTATTTGAAATTGTTAAAATGCTAAATTTTGATTTTGTAAAATGGGTGGCAATAGCTTTTGTTGTAGCCTGCCCCATTGCGTATTATGCCATGAACAAATGGTTGCAAAATTTCCCTTATAAAACCCAGATTCATTGGTGGGTTTTTGTGTTGGCCGGAATTTTCGCGCTTGCTGTTGCTCTGATAACCGTGAGTTGGCAAACCTGGCGCGCCGCCCGAAGGAATCCGGTGGAAGCACTACGGTATGAATAACATTACGATGAACGATTAACAATTAACGATGAACCATGAACGATGTGGACTGAAAAAGGAAAATTAGAATTAAAAAATTAAAAAAATGACCAGAATTATCAAAATCCTGAAAAATTTCAAACGCAACCCGACGCTGCTGTTTGTCAACCTGCCGGGGCTTGCCATCGGACTGGCGGCGTTTTTATTGCTGATGATTTATGTGGTTCACGAAACCAGCTTCGACCGGAGTTTCCCCACACGGTCGCAGGTTTACAGGCTTTACAATACCATTATCGAGGACAACTCCACACAAACCTACCCGATATGTTCCAGTAAAGCTTATACTGAAATTCCGGCGGAGATTCCTGAAATAGACAAGGCTTGCCAGATTTATCGTGGAGGACGTGTGATTCTTTCAAAAGGAGAGACCCAACACACCATCAATAATTTGCTGTATGTTAATCCTGAGTTTTTTGATGTTTTCGGCCTTGATTTGTTGCAAGGCGAAAAAGATCAAGCTTTGCAGGCTAGCAATCAACTAGTTTTGGCACAGTCGGTTGCTCAAACAATTTTCGGCGATGAGTCTTGCCTGGGAGAAATTCTTAGTATCAGAGGCGAAGATTACCAGATAACAGGAGTTATAGCCGATTTGCCAAAAACTACCCATTTCCAATTTGGTGCGCTGGTCAGTATGAAATCGCTTTATTCAGGCATCTATTATGGCGGACTTGAATTTTTTACCTACTACCTTATAGACGAAAACAGCAATCCTGAGACTGTCGGGCAGAAAATTGCCGAACGCAATAATAAAATCGTTTCTGAAATTTTTAATAGTGAAAATACCACCGTGCGCTCGGGCATCGAGCCATTAACCGCCCTGCATCTGCACACCCGTGCCGACTTTGATTTGTCGAACAAGGGTAGTATATCTCAAATCATATTGGTGGCTTCACTGGCTGCTTTCATTCTGCTGATTGCTATTATCAACTTTATTAATCTTTATATTTTTCAAGGCGAAAAAAGGCTTCTTGAAATTGGTATCCGCAAATCGTATGGAGCCACGCCAGCCAGTTTACGTCGTATGTTTTATCTTGAAACAACATTAATTATTCTTCCGGCTTTTGGGTTGGCTTTGTTGCTTGCTCAAGCCGGCATTTCTTATTTTTCCCAACTGATGTGGGTCAATCTGAGTTTTAATGACATTATTTCGCCGATCAACATTGCGGTTATGATTAGCTTTCTGGTGTTGCTGGTTTTTTTAGCGGGCAGTTATCCGGCACATTTTCTCTCCAGACTGCCGCTGATCGATGCTGTGCATGGCGGCATAAAGTCGGTTCATCGCAAAAAATGGTTGTCAGTATCATCGGTTATGCTGCAGTTTTTTATCAGCATCTTATTAATTGTAAGCCTGTTGGTGCTAAATGGACAGCTATCTTTTATGAAAAATATCCCGTTGGGCTTCAATCCCGATAAGGTGGTCGGAATCAGTAGTTTCAATGTGCAAATAGATAGCAAAGCTGAAGCTATAAAACAGGAGTTGGGTAAGCTCACTTTCGTGAAAAAGGTAGGATCGGGCAGCCATTATATGGGCGGTGGCGTAAGCGGACAAAGCGTTTATCTCTTCGGGCAATCGGAAGAAAAAAGAAAAAGTATCAACCAGTATCGCGTGCAGGCGGGCTTTTGCGAAGTAATGGAATTGCAGTTGGCCGCAGGGCGTTTTTTCAGGAATACGCCCGAAGATAAATCTGCAATCATCCTCAACCAAACCGCTGTGAAGATGCTTGGACTTGACGATCCCGTGGGGCAGTCGCTGATCATGCACGAGGAGGAACCGCTTAAAATTATTGGGGTGGTCCGGGATTTTTATTACAACGAAAATGCCGGCCAAAAGATAGAACCGCTTTGCCTAACGGCCTATTCGGATCAGGTAAATGTAATTTACATCAAAACATCGGGGGCAGCCTCAAAGGAAAGGCACGAAGCTGTGGCAAAGGTATTTCATGATTTCCTGCCCGATTATCAATTCAGCAGCTTTTCGCTAAGCGATCGTTTTAACAATACCTATGTATTGGAAGAACGGTTTTTCAGCATGGTGCTGAGTGGAACACTTCTGGCTATATTATTGAGTTTTATAGGTATGTACGCACTTTCGGGCTACAATGTGGAGCGGCGCACCAAAGAGATTGGCATTAGAAAAGTACATGGCAGCACCACGCTTCAGGTAGTTGGGAAACTGATGATGGACATTTTAATCTGGGTTGTATTGGCTATGATTCCTGCGTTTTTGGTGGCTTATATCGCCATGCGTGAGGTGCTGATGAACTTCGTTAACAAAGTCTCTCTATCTCCACTTTATTTCCTTTTTGGCGGCCTGATTGCCCTGACTATAGCCACTCTGGCCATCTTGTTTAAAACCATTGGTGCAGCAAATCAAAACCCCGTGGAGAGTTTGCGGGATGAGTAAGGTAGTAGCCATGTGAGCCTTTGGACTTGCATAAAATAAAAATAGTAGTTTTGAAATTATAGTCAGGCAAACTTCCAGCGGGAACAACTACCTTTTTTATTATTGTAAAATAGAAGATTATGTGTAAAGTCTTTATTAAAAATATGGTGTGTAATCGCTGCATTATGGTGGTGCAGCATGAGATGGACAAACTGGGTCTGGAAGTGAAAAACATAAAATTGGGAGAAGTAATGCTCAAAAATGCACTGACGGATGAAGAAAATACAGCCCTGGATAATGCTTTAACTCCTTTGGGGTTTGAACGCATCAGCGATAAAAAAAGCAGGATCATCGAAAAAATAAAGAACATCATCATCGACCTGGTGCATTATCACGACAGTGATATAAAAAATAACTTATCGGATATTCTGAGCAAGGCCTTGCATCACGATTACAGCTATCTTTCCAATTTATTTTCGGAGGTAGAAGGCGTTACCATCGAAAAATATTTTATCGCCCAAAAAATCGAAAAAGTGAAGGAGCTGTTGGTGTACGACGAATTATCATTGAGCGAAGTGGCTGATCGGCTCAACTATTCCAGCGTGGCGTACCTGAGCAACCAGTTTAAGAAAGTTACCGGATTCACGCCGAGTCATTTCAAGAAAATTGGCAAAGACAAAAGAAAACCCTTGGATGAGGTGTAAACCTTACAAATAAATTCCATAAAACTACAATGCCCGCCCGCCCTTTTATTGTCAACTTTGCAGCCTGAAACAAAGCAATAAATTAATGACAACAAAAGAGAATGAAACCATCTTCCTGCCTTTGGAAGATATGAATAGTGAGCATTGCGCGCTTATTATCGATAAAGGCCTGTCGCAGATTGAAGGCATAGAAAGCCACAAAGTAGAGCTGAACAACCACAGGGCAGCGCTTGAGGCACAAAATACAGAAGCCGTAAAAGAAGCCATCAAAGCCATCAATAATTTGGGCTATGGCGTAACCACCGTAAAACAAACATTTCCTGTTTTGGATATGAGCTGCGCTTCCTGTGCCATCAGCGCCGAATCTACTGCAAAGACAACAAAAGGCGTAATCGATGCTTCTGTCAACTTTGCCACGGCAACCCTGTCGGTGGAATACCTGCCCAATATGACCTCTCCTGCTGAACTACAAAAAGCTGTGCAGGCGGTGGGTTTCGATTTGTTGCTCGAAGAAGAATCCACACAGCAGGAAACATTAGAGGCCATCCACGACAAGAAATTTAAGGTGTTAAAAAAGAAAACCATCTGGGCCATCATTCTTTCGCTTCCGGTGGTGGTGATTGGTATGTTTCTGCCAGACATCCCCTATGCCAACGTAATTATGTGGGCTTTTTCGACTCCCGTGCTGGCCTGGCTGGGTAAGGACTTTTTTGTTAACGCATGGAAACAGGCAAAACATCGCTCCGCAAATATGGATACCCTGGTAGCCCTTAGTACGGGAATCGCCTATACCTTCAGCGTTTTCAATATGCTTTTCCCTGAAGTGTGGCGCGCAAGGGGCCTGGAAGCACACGTTTATTTTGAAGCAGCCGCGGTGATCACAGCCTTTATTTTATTAGGAAGGCTATTGGAAGAAAGAGCCAAAGGCAATGCATCAACAGCCATTAAAAAACTGATGGGCTTGCAGCCAAAAACAGTATTGGTGCTGCTTCCCGATGGGCAGGAAAAACGTATCGCCATAAATGATGTAAATGTAGGCGATGTACTATTGGTAAAACCCGGCGAAAAAATAGCGGTCGATGGCAAGGTGGTTTCGGGCAATTCGTATGTGGACGAAAGCATGCTGAGTGGTGAGCCTGTTCCGGTGTTGAAAAAAGAAAATGAAAAAGTGTTTGCGGGAACCATCAATCAAAAAGGGAGTTTTCATTTTGAGGCAGAAAAGGTAGGCAAAGAAACCATGCTGGCTCAAATCATCAAAACGGTGCAGGAGGCACAAGGCAGCAAGGCTCCGGTACAGAAACTCGTGGATAAAATTGCAGGGATTTTTGTTCCGATAGTAATGGCCATTTCCATCTTCACTTTTATTATCTGGCTGATTCTAGGAGGCGAGAGCGGCCTTGTTCACGGACTGTTGGCAGCCATTACGGTGCTGGTAATTGCCTGCCCCTGTGCATTAGGGCTTGCGACACCCACGGCCATAATGGTGGGCGTAGGGAAAGGTGCTGAAAACGGAATTTTAATCAAAGATGCTGAAAGTCTTGAATTGTCCAAAAAGATAAATGCGGTTGTTTTGGACAAGACGGGAACCATCACCGAAGGCCAGCCACAGCTCACGGATGTGAAATGGCTGAAAGACAATGACACAACGCAGCAAATTTTATTTAGCCTGGAAAAACTTTCCGAACATCCATTGGCCGATGCGGTAGTAAAACATTTAGCCACAGAGCAGACAGTTCCTTTATCTTCTTTTGAAAGCATCACGGGCAAAGGAGCCACGGCAGTTTATGATAATGAAAGCTATTGGGTGGGCAACAGAAATCTACTGACTGAACATAAAATAGCTGTTGCTGACGAGCTGGAGCAAAAGGCCGATGAATGGAGCGAACAAGCCAAAACAGTGATATGGTTTGCAAACAATAAAAATGCCCTCGCGGTTCTGGCTATTTCCGACAAAATTAAAGAGACTTCCGTAGCTGCTATCAGGCAGATGCAGGAGATGGGAATCGATCTGTATATGCTCACCGGCGACAATGAATCCACTGCAAAAGCCATTGCCCGGCAGGCAGACATACCGCATTATAAATCTGAAATGTTGCCACAACAAAAAGCCGATTTCGTAAAAGAATTACAGCAGCAGGGCAAAATAGTTGCAATGGTTGGTGATGGCATCAACGACAGTACTGCATTGGCAACGGCAGATGTAAGTATTGCGATGGGCAAAGGAAGCGATATTGCCATGGATGTTGCCAAAATGACGATAATCTCATCCGATCTCAGCAAGATACCGCAGGCTATTCGTCTCTCCAAAAAAACAGTGACTACCATCAAACAAAATTTATTCTGGGCTTTAATTTACAATATGATAGGCATTCCGATTGCGGCCGGCATCCTCTACCCTATCAACGGATTCCTGCTGAACCCGATGATTGCCGGAGCTGCAATGGCCATGAGCAGCGTGAGTGTTGTAAGCAACAGTCTGAGGCTGAAATGGAAGAAAATAAGCTGAAAGTCTGAAAGTCAAAAGTGATAAATGAAGTGCGCAGGAAGAATCGGTTTGAAGATATCTAATCTGAAAATTTACTAAACTCTCTTCAATAAACATTAAAACAATAAAAACCATGGAAAGTAAGATTCAAAAATTTCAATTCAAAACAAACATCAATTGTGGTGGATGTATCGCTAAAGTAACTCCTTTCCTGAACGAGACGGAAGGGATCGACCATTGGGAGGTGGACACTACCAACAAAAATAAAATACTCACCGTAACTTCAGATGGTATTACAGAGCAGCAAGTGGTGGCATTAATACAAAAAGCCGGCTATAAGATTGAGGTGTTGGGATAGTATGATTGGGGTTCTCAATTTATTGATTTACTATCAATCTACAAATCCTAAAATGTCCGGTTTTCTTTATTGGTCTTTCGCCGAAGGCGCAAATCATCTTTCCTAAAGCAACCCTCCAAATGGTCGTCCACCATGCCCGCGGCTTGCATAAATGCATAGCAAATAGTGCTTCCGCAAAAGGTAAAGCCACGTTTTTTCATGTCCTTGGACATGGCGTCTGATTCGGGGCTTGTGGTCGGGATTTGTGTTGGATCAACGAAATGATTTACGATGGTCTTTCCATCGGTAAACTGCCAGATATAGGAATCAAAGGAACCAAACTCTTTTTGGACTTTGAGAAACATTTGTGCATTTTTAATGGTTCCCCTGATCTTCGCCCGGTTTCGAATAATACCGGAATCATTCAACAGACGGTTGTAATCATCTTCGCCAAAGGCTGCGATCTTTGCAGCATCAAAATTGAGAAATGCCCTTCGGAATCCTTCGCGGCGATGAAGAATAGTTTTCCAACTCAGTCCGGCCTGAAAGGCATCCAACACCAAAAACTCGAAAAGTTTCCGGTCGTCGTGCACAGGCACGCCCCATTCCTTATCATGGTATTCATTCATCAGCGGGTCATTGCCCGGCCAGGTGCAGGAGCTTTCCATTGTGATAAAGTTTATTACTAAAATATTAAAATAACATCCGAAACCCCTGATAGCAAAGGCTTGCTCTTGCATTTTGATTTCGTAAAACAATGTGCTTAAAACCGATACCCTATCCCAAATCCCAAATCAAAAATCCCAGTCATTTTATTGCTACGCCTTCCTGACCATCCATCATAAGAATACTCGATACCATAACCAAATCCGATGTTTATGTCGAGGTAAAGATGATCGGTAATAGTCTTTTCGGGTTGTAAGAGTAGTGAGCAAACAGTGAGAACCGTTAATAATGTCCAAATGCTGATAAAACAAGAACCACTACCCTTGTATCATAAATTCGATAAACCAGACGATGTTCCGCTGATAATCGGCGCGACCATGTTTCTTCATTATAGTATTTAAGACGTTCAATTTTTCCGGTGCCGGTTAATGGATGTTCACGAAGTTCCAGTAAAAGATTAAACAGTTTTTTTAGCAATTTTTTGTCCCCTGCCTTTTTCAATCGGTTAAGATCGGCCAAAGCTTCCTCCGTAAATTCCAGCTCGAAAATCATAACCCCAGAAGTTTTTCAATCTCAATGGGATCGGATATACGCTTGGTTTTGCCATCCTTAGCCTGCTGCAGAGAATAATCAATTTTGGCAAAAAATTCCTCTTCTGACATCAAAGTATCTTCACTCGTCACGGGAACCAATTTGTAACTCTTGTTCCTTTTCCTTTGAATAATAATTTGTTCGCCGTTGTCAACCTTGTCCAAATAATGTTTTTGTTTTTCTCTGAACTCTCTACTGCTGATTATTGTCATAGTTGTAAATGTTATTGTGTACCAAACTGGTACAAATGTAATAAAATTTAGGAGGGTGTCGAATTTTAATTCCCAACTATTGCCTACGCAAGTACCGGATCAGAGAAGGGCTTCCATCGAGATTATTTATAAAATGACGCAACTTTAAAATAAAAGATCGATGCCCTCCGACGGGAATTGAAAAAACAGAAGATTTCTTTTTTTTAAAACCGATATCCTATTCCAAATCCCAAATCAAAAATCCCAGTCATTCTATTGCTACGCCTTCCTGACCATCCACCATAAGAATACTCGATACCATAACCAAATCCGATGTTCATGTCGAGGTAAAGATGATCGGATATTAATCGTTGAATGCCTGTTCCTACCTTTAAACCAACAAAGGAAGCTCCCTCGTGATATTTGCCGTTGGCTGAATTTTGTTTGTAATAATTTCCACGATAAGTTGGCCCCAACGAAACGTAATTTGCCGAAAGGCCATTACCGGATTTCCCCATTAACATCCTGCGATGCAGATTATAATAATAGCGTCCTTCAATTGTCAATTCCGGACTAATGCTAAATACTTCGGCATCATAATTCTTCACCTTAGAATATTGGAATTTGCTGCCCAGTTTTGTGTTGATCGAAAATGGAGAGGTTCCCAACTTGAACTCAGCCTCAATGTTTGGTGTAATGGAGCCAATCAGCGACTCCCTGACATAGGCCAGATTTATGATATTAACAAGATTTGTTTTTAACAAAAAGCGATCTTCAGCATGGCATCTCAAAACAGGGCACAATTTATCAAAATCCAGTTTATACTTATCCCTTGTAAAAGCCAAACCTGCATCCACATAGGTACTAAAAAACAGGGTGGACCAGGAGTCGCCACTCAGCGACTTATTCCATCCTGCCATTACACCCAAGTCCACAAACCCTCGCTTAAGGAATCTGCGCTGAATACCCCATTTTGCAAATAGCGGGATAAACTCCAGGTCGGAGTATCCGGTTTCACGGTCATAAATTGCATGATAAGCTTTGCGATAACCACCTCCCAAAGCAACATAAGCGCCCGATAAGTTGGCTGTAGGAATATTATCACGAATGTTTTTATGATTCTTATAATACCACCTTGATTCGAGGGAAGATTCGATTCCAAAATCATCCGAAGAGTTGAGGCCCAGCTTAAAACTGCTGTAGTTAAACAATACAGCATTCAACGAAAACCCATTGGCAATCTTTTTTTCAATGCTCAACTTTAGGTTCCCGGCCACGCGGCCATACTCCCAGTATGCCACCATAGAAGCCTTAAAAAGCCAGTTGGTTTCTTCGTGCATCATGAATGCGTATTCCATTGGCGTAAGATATTCCACCACGCTGTCGTAGTGTGTTTCGGTGGAATAGCGCAGGCTGTCGGTTTGTGCGTTTCCTGCCATTGAAACAAAAAGTGCTGCCAGGGCTAACAAAACTATCGAGGTGTTCGGTTTCATCGTTTGTTGTTTATAATTTTTCATCTCAGGCTACTTAATTTCAAGTGTACCAATGCTTTGTTTTATCTGGATAAGCGGGCGATCCGGCAGATCATTAAAATTGACTTTATGGATATTTCCCTTTTTCCCGGGAGGATCGAAGACCATCCATGCGGGTTTCCCGAAATCGGTATTTTCGAGATCGAGCAAATACCTGAATTTATTTCCGGCATCGATCGTTATCTCCGACTTTTCGGCTCCGATAGTAAGGGCCTCAAGACGGATAAAACGTTCAAGATTTATCTTTGCAACCGTCGCATCAATGATGATTGTTCCTGACACCTTTTCGAGGTGAATATTGGAGCGGCTGGATTTTATCTCAATCCGGCCATCCAGCATCTTTCCGGAAATATCTCCGAATTTTGATTCAATCTTAATTTCACCTTTTACATTTATTAATCCGATGGTTGCAAATTCGCTGGTTATGTTGAGTGTTCCTTTGGTATTTTCTACAATGATTTCACCAAAATAATTATTGATGGTCAGCGGACAGCTTTCGGGTATTTTGATGTGCCAGATAACTTTTAGGTTCGATTCGGGTCGTGCATCTCCGGCAGCCAGCTCGATGTAATTCCGCATAAATAAAGTCCTGCCCTGCCGGCCACTAATCCATTTCGCCTTTTTCAAGTCAAGCGCTGCCTTTTCTTTGTCAGCATGTTTTGCAATGATTTCAATTTCGTAAAGGATGGAACTCCCCGCGTACGATTCGCAATGTATCACAGCATTTTCGCCAACTATCTCCAGCTTCATTCCGGGGGTCCATTTTTCCTGGCCATCCAGCGTTTTTGTCACCACCTGAATTTTGGTTTGCCCCATTGCACTGCCCGCGAAAACTTCTGTTATCAAAACAAAAACAAGCCATATTTTAATGATTATCTTTTCCATCCCATTACATTGTTTTTGAGATCATTTGTTTCACAATTTCATTTTTCTCCAATTCAATTTTGGTGAGCAATATTTGCAAATCTTTATTCTGATCGTAAACATTCAATCTTTCAAGAATCTCCGATTTCTTCTCATTCAAATAATCCAGTTCTTCTTGTTTTTCTTTAAAGTCGGGCTGGCTGCACGCTATCGGATTGGCAGCGCAAAGAGCATTCAGAAGGTTGGATATTTCCGCATCATCTTCCTGCCAATGGCCTGGTTTTTCTATTTTGATGACCTCTTCGGAGTAGCTGATATTTGATTTTTGTTGGTTTGGAAATAACAGGAAATAGGCCATAATGATTGCAACACCGGCAGCGGCCAGCAAAGTTGTCCATCTAAAAATAATAAGCTTACGGGACTTTGCCTCCTCCACATTTAGCGTAGCATCTATTCTGTTCCAAATTTCATCACCCGGCGTGAACTCCTTGAGCTGACCGATTTTTTCATGCTTATCCAATTCGTTGGCAATAGCGTTCCAGACTTTCTGCGGTGGCACAATGGATTTTAATTTCGACAATCCTTCCGCTATTGTTGCCTCAGCCAATTGTGATTGTACCGCTTCCCAAACCTTCTCGTCCGGGGTATAACTGCGCAATTGCTGCAAAGCCTCATCCAATATTTTGCGGTTCTTTTCCATCAGTTGACCAGGTTTTCAAGATTTTCACGCAACATCTTTTTAGCTTTAAAAAGTTGCGACTTGGAAGTACTCTCCGAAATATCAATCAGTTCTGCTATTTCGCGATGTTTGAAACCTTCGATTTCGTAAAGTGTAAAAATGGTACGATAGCCTTCCGGCAAATTGGCAATCGCTTTTTCGAGATAGTCGATGTCGATGGCAGCGCCCCAGTCGATAATGGTGGAAGTATCTGTGTTTTCGATATCCTCAAAATAAATCCGCTCTTTAATTTTGCGGATGGCTGCACGGGCGATTATGGTGTGAATCCAACTTCCGAGTTTAGAATTACCTTTAAAGGTATGGAGGTTCCGGAAGATGAGTAAAAACCCCTCCTGGAGCACATCGTTGGCATCGTCAAAGTTTCCGGTAATGCGGTAAGCAAGGGTGTACATCCGGGTTTTGAACTGGTCGTAAAGCGCTTTTTGTGCAGCTCTCTCGCTTTTCAGGCAACCATCGATAATTTCCTTTTCGGAATGATATGTCATGTTTGATTTGCTCACTGTTGGTTAGAGACCTCAAAGATGTAAATAGTTGCCCGATAGTAAAATTATTTTGAAGTTGCCAGCACAACCAAACCCTTCCTCATCAGTTTAAAAATATTGGCTAATCGAAAAATCAGTAAGTTTGTCCAGATAAAAAAATCTATACGATGGAGCTAAAGAAAGAACTGGTGCCCGCCACATGGGCCGAACTGCAGGAGTTGCTTTTTCATGATGCCTACAATACTGCCATCAGCCGTATTCGGTCGCCATACATTTACCGCGGTTTGTCTGATTTTAATTATACGCTCAAAACTTCGCTCATCCGTCTGAGTGGCGACTATGGCCGGCTGGAGTTTCATCTGCTGCGCAATTTCCAGAAATATTCGCACCGCCCCGACCAGATCAACAATACCGAATGGGACTGGCTGGCGCTGGCACAGCATCATGGGCTGCCCACGCGACTGCTCGATTTTACCTATTCACCGTATGTGGCGCTGCATTTTGCTACCGCCGAACTCGATAACTACGACCGCGACGGCATCATCTGGGCGCTCAACTACGAAAAAACCAAAGACTACCTGCCGCAAGAGCTTTACGACGAACTTTGCCGCGTTGGCTCCAATAGTTTTACAAGCACCATGCTCAACAACGTATATCGCAGCCTGAGCGAGCTATCGAGTGAAAAAGAGGAGTTTGTGGTAGCTTTTGAGTCGCCCTCGCTCGACAACCGCATCGTGAATCAATTTGCCATCTTCACCTTTATGTCGCACGCCGAGAGCCTGCTCGACACATGGCTTGCCGAGCGGCCATCGCTCTATTTTCGCATCCGCATTCCGGCTGGCATGAAATGGGAAATTCGCGACAAGCTCGACCAGGTAAACATCAACGAGCGCGTGCTCTTTCCGGGCTACGACGGCCTAACCAAGTGGCTGCGCCGGCACTACAGCCCAAAATGAAAAAACCTGCTACAGATTGGCTGTGGCAGGTTTTTTTTATTAAAAGCAAAAACGAAATCTTGTCTAAAAATCCAGCAACTTCTTGGCGGCGTGGTATATTTTTTCTTCGTTGGGAAGAATGGCTTTTTCCAGTATCGTGTTGAAGCCTACGGGTGTAAAGGTAGAACCTACACGGCGCACAGGAGCATCGAGATATTCAAAAGCTTCATCGGTAATCATGGCAGCAAGCTCGCCACCAAATCCACCAAAAACTTTGTCTTCGTGCACAATGAGCACACGGTTGGTTTTCTTCACCGAGGCCAGCACCGTTTCTTTATCGAGTGGGATCAACGAACGCAGGTCGATCACCTCTACAGATTTGTTGTGGTCTTTTTCGAGTTGTTCGGCAACTTTAACGGACATATGCGTGGTGTTGCCGTATGTAATAATGGAGAGGTCGGTACCTTCGCGGCGTACCCGTGCTATTCCAAAAGGAACCTCAAAATCTTCAGGAACCTCCGCTTCTGAGGCGGGATGGTTATAAAGAGCTTTGGGTTCGAGGAAAAGCGTAGGACCTTCGCTGCGCATACTGGTGCGCAAAAGTCCGGCAGCATCGTCGGCATAAGAAGGATACACGATGCGGATGCCTGGGAAATTAGTCATGGCACCTTCGATGGTCTGCGAGTGGTAAAGCCCGCCACCGATATAGCCTCCCGACGCCAGACGAATGGTTACGTTGGGTGCAAAGGCGCCATTGCTGCGCCAGTAGTCGTGCGTCATCTCGACAAACTGCTCCATGGCTGGCCAGAAATAGTCGGCAAACTCGGCGCCTTCTATTACGATACGTATTTTTTTGTCGAAACGGCTCATGCCGTTGGCGGTGCCCATGATGAAATCTTCGGCAATAGGGGCATTAAACACCCGCTTGATGCCAAACTCCTGCTGCAAACCTTTGGAGACATTAAAAATGCCGCCTTTTTCTTTATTGGCCATATCCTGACCCCAGATAAAAGTGTCGGGATTGTGGCGAAACTCGGTCTTAAGTGTAGTGTTGAGCGCTTCGATCAGTCGCATGGTCTGGCCCTTTTCTTTGCCCTGCAAACCTTTTGGATACTTCTCGGAAACAAAAGGCTTTGGAATCACAAAATCGAAAATTGATTTTGGATCGGGATTGGGCGCCTTGAGGACTTTTTTGTGGGCAGCAGAAATTTCTTTCTTTGCCTTCTCGTCCATCTCATCAAGCTCTTTTTCGGTAAAAATATCGGCGTACGTGAGTCGTTCACGAAACTTCAACAAAGGATCAAGCAAGTCCATCTCCATTAGTTCATCGTCATCGCGGTAAAGCTCATGGCGGTCGGAGTTGGAGTGCGAGCCCATGCGAATACAGTTGGCATGAACGATCACCGGCACTTCTTCTTCTTTGACAATGCGCCGCGCTTTGAGCATGGCATTCATCGAGTTGATGGGGTCTTTGCCGTTTGCATAAATGATACGCAGGTTTTTGAATCCATGGAAGTTGTCGGCAGCGCGTGGATTAGCAGTCTGCTGTTCTTTGGGCACAGAGATGCCGAAGCCATTGTCCTGAAAGACAAATATCACCGGAAGCCGCTCAGTGGAAGCGCCGTTGATGGCCTCATAAACATACCCTTCGGATGTGGACGATTCGCCCTGCGAGCTGATGGCCACCGCGTCGGATCCATAATATTTCATAGCGCGGGCCACTCCTACTGCGTGCAGTGTGTGGTTGCCGGTAGCCGATGAGGTGTTGTGGATATTCCAGACAGGCTTGGCGAAATGGTTGGACATATGACGTCCGCCGCTGGCGATGTCGGTAGCTTTACTCAGGCCGTTGAGGATGATCTCTTCGGGGGTGAGGCCGGCAGATATTGCCGTTAGCATGTCGCGATAATACGGAAAAAGATGGTCTTTTCCGCGCTCGAAAAGCTGCCCGATGGCAAGCTGGATACCATCGTGACCGGCATAAGGTGCATGATACGACCAGCCCAGTGCCTGCTTCAGGTAGTTGGGAGCTTTGTTGTCGAGCTGACGCCCCAGCGTCATCAGATAATACCACTGCTTAAGCGTGTCGCGCTCAGTGCCTTTAATGCTACAAATCTTGTCTTCTTTGGTTAGGACAAATTGCTTTCTATTACTCATTCCAAAATAATTTTTTTCTAAAATATCTTAAATGTTTGCTATCTGCCCCTCTAAACAGTCATGTGTGGGGTTTGTTCAGGATGGAATTACAAGGATAGAACGATTGGATCACGGGCGCATGCCCGAGCATCTTTAAATAGCCATGCATCTTTGAACTAATTGACAGCTTCGTGTACTCTGATGATGCTGCATTTGAAAAACAAATCTTTTCCTGCAAAAGGATTATTAAAATCAACAGTGTCGATTTCGGCTACCAAACTACTACATTACAAACCTTTAGACGTACAACCATTGTATTAACAATTTTATTGACATTGAAAAAAAACTAAAAAGTGAAGGTTTCAACTGAATAACTATATTTGCGCCCTTCATAAAACTTACTGTACTACAATCAACTCAAGATGCATAACATCAAAACCTACTTTGTAATTACGCTGATAAGTATTTTTCTCACCTCTGGCCTTCAGGCACAGGATGTTACTCCACAGAAAAATTTATATGCCAAATCGTTTTATCACCAAAAAGCGCCGGAGCTGGTGGTAGAGAAATGGATTAGCGAGAAGCCCGACACCAAAGGTAAATTTGTAATGATCGACTTTTGGGCTACGTGGTGCGGCCCTTGCAAGATTTCCATTCCGCAGGTAAACAAATGGGCAGAGAAATACAAAGATCAGATGGTTGTGATTGGCCTTTCGGATGAGCCGGAAGCCAAAGTACTATCGATGAAAGCGCCGATGATTGAATACTACAGTGCCATTGATACGCAGGGGCGGCTCAAGAAAATTTTTCAGGTAAAAGGCATCCCGCACGTGGTACTTATCGATCCGCAAGGAACCGTTCGCTGGCAAGGCTTCCCGTCCCTGGCCGGACACCAGCTCACCGAAGAGATACTGGAGGAAACCTTTCTCAAATACGGAAAGAAATAAAATAACCAAAACGCCGAGGTGCAGGAAGTTTTAAAAATAGAAGGAATTACAAAACGCTACGGCGCTATCCGGGCTGTCGATGATCTGAGCCTGGAAGTGCTAAAGGGCGAGGTTTTCGGTATTCTGGGCCCCAATGGAAGCGGCAAGACTACCACGCTGGGAATCCTGCTCGACATCACCCGACCCGACAGCGGCACTTTTTCCTGGTTTGGCCAAAAACCTACTCACCTGGCACGCCGGCGCATCGGAGCCACACTCGAAAGTCCGGTGTTTTATCCTTACCTCTCTGCCATCAACAATCTAAAAATTATTGCCAACATAAAAGGCATCGGGTATCAGGGTATCGACGAAGTGTTGGAGCTGGTGGGTCTTTACGACCGGCGTCACAGCAAGTTCAGGACTTATTCCCTGGGCATGAAACAGCGACTGGCCATTGCATCGGTATTGTTGGGTGGCCCCGAGGTACTCATCTTCGACGAGCCAACCAACGGCCTGGATCCGCAGGGCATTGCCGAAATCCGCAAGCTGATTATCGATCTGGCACGAAGCGGACAAACCATCATCCTGGCAAGCCATCTGCTCGATGAGGTACAAAAGATATGTTCGCATGTGGCTATTCTGCGACGCGGACAAAAACTCTTTTCTGGCCCTATCGGTGCGCTTTCCAAAGAAACTGATGTACTGGAACTCGGCACTGATGATCAGGAAAAGCTTGTATCTGCATTGGAAGAAATTGATGTTATCTCTGATATTAAAAAAGAAGGCAACCTACTGCTTGTGAGCTCACAGGGAAAGCTTACACCTGCTGAGCTCAACAGATTACTCATCGAAAAAGGCATTGTACTTTCACACCTTAATCGGCGGCACAAAAGCCTTGAACAAGAAGTGCTGAAATTGTTGGAGCAACAATCATGACGGAGCTGCTAAAAATAGAATGGCTCAAACTGAAGAGCTACCGCGCCTTCTGGATCATGGTGGGATTGTATCTCTTTACCCTATTCTCAACGATCATCGGATTGCCGGCCATGCTGGATTTCATTGCCGATAAAACAAACGACAACGTCTATATTAAGGCATTCAAAATTGTAGCTTTCAACTTTGCCGACATCTGGCAAAATATCGCTTACGTGGCTGGCTGGCGCTGGTCGATAAAAGTTTTGCTGGCGTTGCTGGTAATCATCCTCATCTCCAACGAATTTACGTTTCTTACCATCCGTTCCAACATTATCCACGGCCGCAGCCGCACGCAGTTTATGCTAGGTAAACTGTCGGTTGTATTTTTGCTTACGCTAATATCAACGGTGGCGCTATTCGCTGCCGGCATGTATTTAGGATTAAGGTTTTCGGCCACCAAAACTGTCGGTGCCATCTTCGGGCACATCTATTTTTTGGGTGTTTATTTTCTGGAGCTATTCACCTATCTCACCTTTGCGCTGCTCGTTGGTTTATTAATACGCAAAACAGGCTTTGCTATCATCACACTTTTTTCGTATAATTTCCTAGAGCTCATCCTACAATATTATGTACATGATGATTATGAAAAGTTCCTGCCGCTTAACGCGATCAATGGAATTGTTACCGGTGTGAATTCATCGATGATAAAAGTTAAAACACCTAATTTCGACATGAGTATGATTTTGCAGGAGCATCTCTCACTGTTAAACTTTGGTGTCTGTCTGGCTTACCTGGCGTTTTTTCTGGGGGCAATCTATCTCTATCTGAATCGAAGGGATCTTTAGGAAGTCCTCAACCTCCAGTCGGCAGTTCTCAGTCGGTTTTATTAGGGGCACTACTTTTTACTTACAACTTACAACCTACTTTCCCCTCCCCTACGGCCTAACCACCTCAAAATCGCCTCTTTCTTTGATGCGGATAATGCGCGAAGGTTTTAAGCCTGAGATCTTATCGTGGTAAAGATCCACCACATAATCCACAGCAACTTTTACCTCCTCCGAAATCTGTTGAAACCGGTATGGAGTAGCGGCGCCCGAAATATTGGCGGATGTAGAAACGATGGCTTTATCCAGTTTACCGATCACCTGCCGGCAAAATTCATCGCGTACCATGCGGATGCCAATGGAGCGGTCAGAAGCAGCCACGCCTTTGGCTAAATTCTTAGCACGCGGATAAATGACTGTGAGTGGCCGGTCGAAACTCTGCACCAACTCTTCGATGAGCGGATCGACCTCAGTTACATAGCTGTAGATGCGTTGGACTGAATCGACCAGGATGAGCAAGCTTTTGTCGAGTACGCGCTGCTTAATTTTGTAAATTTTCTCTACAGCCCTTTGGTTTGTAGCGTCACAGCCAATGCCCCAGATGGTATCGGTGGGATACAAAATGGTGCCGCCCTGTCGTAGAACAGCAACAGTTTTTTCGACTTCTGCCAGCATATGTTTGTGTTGCGAATTGTCCATGAGTGCTCCTGTGTGGCTGCAAATCTATAAGTAAATTACGAAATTCGACGTAATAATTTTACAATAGGGATGGTGAGCGCACATTTAAAATGTCCTTCGGGACATTTTTGGAAGCCGTGGAGACCACATGGGCGGCAGCTTAGCGCAATATCTGTTTCAACAATAGCAGAATCATGGCTTAGCGGCCCGAAACCGAAAGCGGGTACCGTGGAGCAAAAGATTGCAGTAACGGGCGCATTCATAGCAGAGGCAAAATGCATAGGTGCCGAGTCGTTCACGAAGTTCATGGCTGCATCTTTCATTAGCGCAGTGGTTTGCAATATGGAAAGTTTTCCGGCAAGGTTAAGGCTCAGCGGGTAGCCGGACTCGTCGATAATTCTGCGGCACAGCGGCTCATCGTCCGGCCCACCAAGAAAATATACAGCCACCTGCTCCTGCAGTGCCAGTGCCTTCAAAAATTCTATCCATTTTTCCGCAGGAAACTGCTTTGTGAACCACAGCGAGGCCGGCGCGATACAAATATATTTTTGTGTTTTGTATTGCGATACTTTGGCGTAGTCGGCTTGCGAAGGATAAAGCTTTGGGAAATATTGCATATTCTCATCGGTAATGCTGCTGATGAGCGAAAGATTGCGATGCGTCTCGTGTTGGCTTTTGGCCGGATCAGCTGAAATGTGGTGTGGAAGACGCCGACTGTAAAAGAGCGAAAAGGGATTTTTACCAAACCCCAGACGGAGAGCAGCTCCCGAAAAGGCGGTAAGAAAACCACTTGCCGCAAAACGATGTACATTAACAACTACATCATACCGGCGCGACCGTATGTGTTTGAGCAGCTTGTACAGATGTTTGTATTTGTCGGTAGACTTATCCCAAACCAATATCTCGTGTAACAGTGGATGACCTGTAAGCACCTGCTGCAAGCCTTTCTTTACCAGAAAATCAATTTCACTCTCAGGATAAAATTCCGCAAGCTTTTCGATCAAAGGTGTGGCAAGCACCACATCGCCTATCGAAGCGGTTTGCAGGATGAGAATTCGGCGTATGGTGTTTTTTTTCATAAGAAATCAACTTTTCACTTTCAAAATAAAGAATCAGTCACACCGTGAATTGTTTAAAAACGTGGAACTATATTCTGATTCCTGCACCATCAGCCCGGCTTTATTCACGGTGTGACTTTTTGAGTTCAGTTTGAATTTTGTGATTTAGAATTTATTTGTTTTTTGTTTTGTTGAAATTTATTTTTTAAACAGCTACCTCATACTCGCGCAACGCCTGATTGAGCGATGTTTTCAGATCGGTAGAAGGTTTGCGCCGCCCGATGATGAGTGCACAAGGTACCTGATAATCGCCGGCGGGGAAAGATTTTGTCAATGTTCCGGGAATTACCACAGCCCTGCGCGGCACCACTCCTTTGCTTTCGATGGGCGTATGGCTGGTAACATCAATAATTTTGGTAGAGGCTGTGAGCACCACATTGGCGCCCAGCACAGCTTCCTGTTCCACGCGCACTCCTTCCACGATGATGCAGCGCGACCCGATAAAGCAGCCGTCTTCGATAATCACCGGGCTGGCCTGCACCGGTTCCAAAACGCCACCAATCCCTACCCCACCGCTCAAATGCACATTCTGTCCAATCTGTGCACACGAACCTACGGTAGCCCATGTATCCACCATCGTTCCGCTGTCGATGTATGCGCCGATATTCACATAGCTTGGCATCATTACTACGCCCCGGGCAATGTAGGCGCCATATCGCGCCACAGCGTGCGGCACCACGCGTATGCCGAGGGCGCTATAATTCTGTTTGAGCATCATCTTATCGTGAAACTCCAACGGCCCTGCCTGGCTGGTTTCCATTTTTCGTATGGGGAAATAAAGTATCACCGCTTTTTTAACCCATTCGTTCACCTTCCATTCGTCGCCAATACGACCCGCCGCACGTATCTCACCGCGGTCGAGCATAGCGATGATGCTTTCGATGGTCTCGATGGTTTTTGGCTCATTGAGCTTTTCGCGGTGCTCCCAAGCTTCTTCTACGATCATTCGTGCAGCTTTCATCGTGTAGTTTGTTTTGGTTACGGCCAAAAATAGACAAAAATCACCTACTCCATTTATTCTTTATAATTTTGCCGCCATGTACACCACATCGTTTGGGTGCAGGTATTAATAAATAAAACATTTGCAGTGGGAAGAATAATGGCTATCGACTACGGACAAAAGCGCACAGGTATTGCTGTGACGGATGAGCTGCGCCTTTTTGCCACAGGACTCACCACGGTGCCGTCGGCCTCTGTCATTGCCTTTCTTCAAAAATATTTCGATGAGCAAATGGTTGATGTAATTGTTGTGGGATTGCCGCGACAGCTTGATAATACGCCTTCTGATGCCCAACGTTTTACGGAGCCTTTTGTAAAAAAACTTCAAAAACATTTCCCAAACGTTGTTGTTGAGAGATTCGACGAGCGATTTACCTCAAGAATGGCACATGACGCGATGTTGCAGGCCGGACTTAAAAAGAAAGCGCGCCAAAACAAACAACTGGTGGATACGGTGAGCGCCACGCTGATATTGCAGTCGTACATGCACATGCTGGCATTTAAAAAAGGACATTCTTTATCTTAAATATTCTGATCATGTTATTACCAATTACCGCTTACGGACACCCTGTGCTGAAAAAAGTTGCCGAAGAAATCGATAAGAATTATCCGGAACTTGAACAACTCATTGCCGACATGTTTGAAACCATGTATGATTCGGATGGCATCGGGCTGGCGGCTCCGCAGGTAAACAGGTCGATCAGGCTTTTTATCGTGGACGGCACACCCTATGCTGATAAAATTCCTGAGACAGCCGATTTCAAAAAGATTTTTATCAATCCATACATCCTCAACACCAGTGGCAGCGACGTAATCATCGACGAAGGCTGCCTCAGCATCCCCAATATCCGTGAAGATGTGACGCGCAAAGACGAAATTACCATCGAATATTATGATGAAAAATGGGAGCTGAAAGAAGAGACCTACACAGGTTTTCCGGCGCGCGTCATTCAGCACGAATACGATCATCTGGAAGGAATTCTGTTTGTAGAGCGCATCAGCAGCCTGCGCAAGACGTTGCTGCGTCGCAAGCTGTATGACATCGCACACGGAAAGGTAGATGTAGATTATCGTATGATTTTTCCCAACCTGAAAAAATCCAAACTCGTTAAGCAATAAGTGTATGAAAAAGAACATTTTCCCCATCGCCGTCCTGCTATTGCTGGTGGTGATGATCGCATGTCAGAATTCGCGCCGCGAGGCCATCGACCAGATCACAAAAACTGAAGAAAGCGTTTTCGACGAAAGCGGAATAATTGATCAAGCGCGTATAAACGAGCTCATCGACGTTTACATCAGCTATGCCGAAAGTTATCCGCAAGACAGCCTGGCTCCCGGGTATCTTTTTAGAGCTGCCGATGTAGCCATGACAACCAACCGCTCCAACCAGGCTATCATCCTCTATCAGCGCATCCGCGAAGAATATCCTGACTATCGCAAAGTACCCGAAGCGTTTTTCCTGGAAGGATACGTCTACGAAAATTATCTGGGCAGGCTCGACAAAGCCAAAGCCATTTATGAGGAATTTCTTGAGAAATATCCCGACAACGACTTTGCCAAAGATGCCGAAATCTCTCTGAAATATTTAGGAAAAAGTCCCGAAGAACTCATTGAGATATTTCAGCAGACGCAGCAGGACACGTTGGTGGACAATAAATAGTTGGTTGTTTGTTGTTTGTTGTTTCCAACGATTGGCTTTCGCCTGCCTTCCTAAGACGTAGAAGTACCGACTGAGCTAAAACTGAGGGCTGGTGACTTGAGACCGTAAACTACCTGCTAATTAAACTCCTTCTCCAGGAAATTCTTAAGATGAGACAGGTTTACGTTTTGGATGATCACCCCTTTTTTTACATACGACACTTCGCCGGTTTCTTCTGACACCACCACGGCGATTGAGTCAGTGCGCTCGGTGACACCCACAGCAGCGCGGTGCCGCAACCCCAACCCTACCGGAATATTTTTGTTGCTCGACACCGGCAGGATCGACCGCGCCGATTTTATTTTATTATTGATGATGATGACAGCGCCATCGTGCAAGGGGCTGTTTTTGAAAAAGATGCTCATCAGCATCTCGTCCGAAATCTGTGCTTCGAGAATCTGCCCCGTTTCTACATATTGCCGCAGCTCGTTGACTTTGGCCAAAATAATTAAAGCTCCGGTTTCGCTTACCGACATTTTGCGACAAGCAGTTACTATCGAATCCACATCGAGCAGCGTTGGCTTGCTGAGGTTAAGTTTCATAAACCACCGCGATCGCTTTTTATTCATAAATCGTGGGGTTCCCAGCAGCAAAAGGAACTGCCTGATTTCGGGCTGAAAAACCACAATAAGCGCAATAAATCCTACCGATATGAAGGCTCCAAGTATCTCCGAGAACATCTCCATACGCAACGCCGTCACCAACCGCCAAATTAAAAAGATAGCCACAATTCCAAAAAAGATATTGATAGCCGCAGTGCCTTTCAAAAGGCTGTAGAGAGCATACAACAGGTATGCTACCAGCAGCACGTCAATGACGTCGGTAAGTTTTACATCGATAAAGGCAGTAATAAATAGCGTGTGCATGAAGCGTCGTTAAAATATTGCGGCCAAAAGTAGTGAATAAATTAAGATTACATCACCCGATTCGCCAACCAGTCCGGAAGAGTCTGGCGTTTATCCGTTAGGCTTTGTTCGTCATTTCTCAAATGAAGCAGAAACAAATAGTTTACTTTTACTGTTTTAGTTTTGTTTGTAAAAATCTGAAACTATGCTATTAAAAATTCATCCGGAAACTCCCAGCCAACGACAGATAGAAATGGTGGTGGAATGTCTGCGCGACGGCGGTGTAGTGATTTCGCCTACCGACACCATTTATGGCCTTACCTGCGACATCTTCAAGTCGAAAGCCATCGAACGCATCGCGCGAATCAAAGGTTTAAAAGCCGACAAAGCCAATTTTTCGTTTCTCTGCAGCGACTTAAGCGAGTTGTCCGATTACACAAAGCCTATCAACAACAATCTTTTCAAACTCATGAAAAGTCTGCTTCCCGGCCCCTACACATTTATCCTTAATGCAAGCAACATAGTGCCCAAATACATCCAGAGCCGTAAAAAAACTGTAGGTATCCGTATTCCTAACAATAACATTCCGCTCGAAATCGTAAAAATGCTCGGGCATCCCATTATGTCTACCTCCGTGCACGACGACGACGACGTGCTGGAATACACCACCGATCCGGAACTTATTTATGAGAAGTACCAAAACCTTGTGGATATTGTCATTGATGGCGGTTTTGGTGGCAACCATCCCTCGAGTGTGCTCGATTGCACCGGCGACACCATCGAAATCGTTCGCGAAGGCCTCGGAAGCCTCGATGTACTCAAATATTAATAGATTAATAAAAAGAAAAATCACCTTCGAAAACCCACAATTTCAACCTATTGAAAAGTAATGTCAGTTTTTACGTAAAAATAATCTGGTCGGAGTTTGGATTTTTAAAAAATGGATGTACTTTTGCAGCCGCTTTCTAAAAAAAAGTAACCGATTCAGTAGCTCAGTCGGTAGAGCAACGGCCTTTTAAGCCGTGGGCCCTGGGTTCGAGTCCCAGCTGGATCACTTAAAAGCCTGACTTTTAACAAGTCAGGCTTTTTTTATTTGTAATTTTGTGGAATTATTAGTGAAAAACGGCAGGAGCACGTGCTATTCTATCTCGTACGTTTGTAATAAAGATAAATGGCGACGATGCCAAAAAGGATATTGGGCAGCCAGGCTGCCAGCCAGGGGGTCAGGTCGCCGGAGGTGGCGAATACTGACGAAATCTGCATGATGAGAATAAATAAAAATGCCAGCGCAATGCCACTGCCCAGATGCAAACCTATGCCACCACGCACTTTACGCGACGACAACGAAACCCCTATGACTGTCATCACCAATGTGGCAAAAGGAAATGCGATGCGCTTGTGCTTTTCCACCTGATAATCGACAATACGCGGGTTTCCTTTCATTTGTTGTTCGCTGATGTAGTCGCGGATCTGGAAATAATTCATCTCCTCAAATTCCTCTTTCTTAATAAAAAGATCTTTGGGCACCAGGTTAATCACTGTGTCCATTGCAGCACCTCGTCGCAGCGTTTCGGCATTATCAGCAACGGTTCTGATGTAATAATTGGTAGCCCGCCACATGCCGGTAATCGAGTCGTAAACAATGCGGTCGGCATTCATTTTAAACGTCAACTCCTGCTGGTTATCGAATTTCTCGAGCGAAAACTTTTGCCCGGTGTTGTTGGAGGAGTTGAACGACTCGACGTAGACATAGGTTCCGGGCGATATTTGCATATGGATATTCAGATCCTTGTTCTTGGTGAGTTTTTCTATGTATTGATCCTTAAAATCACGCATCACCACATTGGCTTCGGGGATAACAAAGTTGGCCAGCAAAAACGACATGATGGTGAGCAGAAAAGCCGAAAGCATGAATGGATAAAGAAACCTGTTGAAACTAACACCGCTGCTGAGGATGGCTATAATTTCGGTGTTCATGGCCAGCTTGGAAGTAAAAAAGATGACGGCAATAAACGTAAAAAGATAGCTGAACATATTGATAAAGCCGGGAATAAAGACAACGTAATACTGGAAAATGATCTTTGCTACCGGGGCTTCGTTTTCGATAAAGTCATCGATTTTTTCGGAAATATCGAAGATGATGATAATGACGGATAGCAAGGCGATGGCATAAAAGAATGTTCCCAGGAATTTCTTGATAATGTAGATGTCGAAAACTTTAGGTCTCATCGTGCTTCTTTCATTCTTGCTATTATCGGGCTAAAATATCAAATTGCTGGAAACGCGCATTATTAAAAATGCTGCTACCGACCTTTAATAATGTTACGGCGGCCTACTGCAGCATCCGTAACATTTACAAAAAGCGAAAACTGTAAAGGAGCTTTAGCCTTGGTCGCTGGTTCGGTATTGCAAAACGTATTTAAAAGGGTAGTTATCCCAGAAGTCGATTACTTTAAACTTTACGCCGTCAGCAAAAAGCCTCTCGGTGATGTCGCCTCTAAACTCATCCACCGAAACTTTGGCTTCACACTCTTTGGTTTCGGTATCCACGTAAATGTCGCTTGCTGAAGTAAACACTTTTCTTAAGGCGTCCGTTACCTGTACTGTTTCTGAATTTGCCATTAGTCGCTTTTAATTTTTGCAAAAGTAATAAGAGAAAACAGATAAACTTATTGTTGACTTTAAATTTTAAGAAATTTTTTTACCGGTCGAACAATCACGCTGTTTTAATTGTAGATGCTAAATTGCAAATCTTGACAAATGCGCCCCATCAGACCAATCTCTAATCAATTGTTGCAGAATATTTTAATACACATGATTTAAACACAAGCGGGTTTTTCCAAAAAACATCCTTAGTATAAGATTCATTTACTTATCAATCCCAATATTCAAACAAAAGAAATTTCTTTTATGATAATTATTTGGGAGGCCAGGCGGGCTTTCTGCTTTACCCGGCTTGCAGCGGCTGTGCTTAATATGCAAGGCATTGCGCAAAAACCATTATCGCAAAACTCAAACCAAACATTTCGATTAGAAAAACGTGTACCAACCTTCCGTAGAAGAGCTCCTTTCGCTTTTAGAGTGAATCGGGAATGAGTCTAAAAATGTAATTTTGCCAATCAAAATCATAGCAGGAAACACCATGATCATCAACCTCGACAGCGAACTAACTTTCAGGGCATCACGCAGCAGCGGCCCGGGCGGCCAAAACGTGAATAAAGTGAACACCCGCATTGAGCTGCGTTTTAATGTCGCCAACTCGCTGCTACTCTCGCCGGAACTGAAAGCCCTGCTGACCGAGAAACTCAAAAACCGAATCAGCGCTGATGGCGACCTCATCATCGCTGCGCAGGAGTCGCGCTCGCAGGCCGAGAACAAAAAGATTGCAACAGAGAAATTTTACCTGCTGCTCCAAAAAGCCTTTGCTCCGCAGAAAGCACGCAAACGTTTCCGGTTGTCGCGCGAGCACAAGCAGAAACGTCTGGATGAAAAACAACGACAAGCTCAGAAAAAAGAACTTCGCAAGCCGCCTCCCACAGGATAATCGAACGTAGATAAAACAAGAAATACATAAACATCATGCAAGACCCGCAGCCTGAAAATATCCTTCAACAGCTCGTCACCGAGGAGATGCCTTTCGGCAAATACAAAGGAGTAAAGCTTTACCGGCTCCCCGAACCCTATCTGGTTTGGTATCATCGCAAAGGTTTTCCCAAAGGGCGCCTGGGCATGCAACTCAACACCCTCTACGAAATAAAACTCAACGGGTTGGAATATTTGTTGAAGCCGCTTATTGAAAAAGGATAAGATCCAATTTCAAAATTTACCCCTGAAAAACGTATAATCAAAGCTTCGTTCACCCATGGTTCTTTTTTTTAAGCAATCACAATATTATTCTTTACATTAACGTCCGAATTCGCCACAAAGTAAGGCTTTCCGTGGAGTCAGAATTCAAGATCGTCGATACCATCATCCACCAACTCTTTTTTACCGGTTGCTCTTTTCTCTTCTCACCTACTTTCTGCGCCTTGCGCCATGCGCCAAGCTTACTCCTCCGTCCCATACAATTCCTTCAAAAAACTCTGAGCGTCTTCTAAATCAAATTCCTTGGGATCCCATGTTTCATCCTCCTCCAGACCGAACCATTCGGCATTTTCCTCGTATTCAGGATGGTTCTTATCTGCCATTATTTCTTTTAAATCAACATATCCCCAGGGACCACCGGGAAAGAAAGAAGGAGTGCATTTGGAATCGTAAAAATTATTTTGGAGATAAAAAACCAATCCATTTTTCCATTTTCCAAATCATTGCGCAACTTTCTACAATGATTCTGATTATTACTTTTGTCCAAATTGAAATCTTGGAAAATGATGACTGAAAATAAATTTGATAAAATAATGATAACACAGGCTGAAGCTGAAAAACTTGTCAGGGAATTTTACGAAATAAAAGCTGATGCAAAACCACTGCCGGGCGAGGTAGATTTTAATCTTCGGTTGACGGATAAAGACAATCATACCTATTTATTAAAAATAAGCAGCGCTGATGCGGATGAAAAGCAGATTGATTTCCAGATTGATATGATGCACCATCTGAATAATCAAAACCTGCCTTTTGAAATCCCAAAACCCATTGCTTCAAAACCTGGCCGCTTTCGCGAAATAATTACCAACAATCAGGGACGTGTGCATCATATACGATTGCAAAGTTGGTTGGAGGGTCGGATGCTCGGCGACGTCAATCCCCGCTCATCAGATTTGCTTCGCCAGTGGGGCGGAACCTGCGGCTGGCTGTGCAAAGTGCTGAAAGAGTATGATCATCCGGCAGCCCACCGGTCGTATAAATGGAATCCTGCTGAGATGCCGGCTTCGAAAGAGTTTCTAAAGTTTATCACCGACAAGGAATTGCAGGAGACAGCCTATTATTTTGTAGATTTATTTGAAAAAACCACTACTCCCCTCCTACCAAAACTGCGTCAGAGCGTCAACTACAACGATGCCCACGAGCACAACCTGCTGGTAAACTCCGATTTTAAAAATCCCAAAATCATCGGGTTAATCGATTTTGGTGATGCCATTTATACGCAAACCATTAGCGAGCTGGCCATTGCTTGTACTTATGCCTGCATGGACAAACGCGATCCACTGGAAGCTGCTAGAGAAGTTATCAAAGGGTTTCATAGCATTTTCCCTTTAGAAGAAAAGGAGGTGGAGGTGCTTTTCTCGCTTATCACTGCACGGCTGCTGATAACAATTGCCACGGCAGCGCACAATAAACACATTGAGCCGGAGAATGCCTATTTGCAAATAAGCGATCAATCTGCCATAGCTTTGCTGAAAAAGCTGTGGCACATTCCGCCTACGTTTGCGCATTATACATTCAGAGCAGCGTGTGGCTGGAATCCTTGTCCAAAAGCTGATGCATTCAAACAATGGGCTATTGAAAATAAGACTGACTTTGCGCCGGTAATTCGTTTCGACAACAAAATCGTGAAGCCTGTCGATCTGAGCATAGGCAGCCTGGAGCTGGGCAACAATGCCAACTTTAAAGATGAAGCCACTTTTGAACGTACGCTCCACCGTCTGCTCGAAGACAAAGCGGCCGACATCGGCATGGGTGGCTATGGCGAAGTGCGTCCTTTCTATACCACCGATGCTTATCAAACGCGCGGCAACGAAGGCATGCAATGGCGTACCGTGCATCTGGGTCTGGATATCTGGACGCCTGCCGAAACGCCTGTATGTGCCCCTTACCACGCCATCGTTCATAGCTTTGCTGATAACAAAGATTACCGCGATTATGGCGCCACCATCATTTTGGAGCATAAAACGGGCGATGATTTGAAATTTTACACTTTATATGGTCATCTTAGTAAAAGCTCGCTGACAGATATTTCAGAAGGAATGACCATCCGAAAAGGAGAGCAATTTGCTGCCATAGGGAATCATAACGACAATGGTGGATGGCCGCCGCACCTGCACTTTCAGGTGATGCTGGATATGCTCGGCAAGCGGGGCGACTTCCCCGGCGTGGCTTATGCGCACGAAAAAGAAATATGGCTGAGCCTATGCCCCGATCCCCAATTGCTTATCGCTGAAAAGCTACCTGGTAATGATTGCGACAAGATTTCTCAATTAGATATTTTAAAAAAGCGCCAACAACATTTGGGCAAGAGCCTGAGTGTTTCATACGACCAGCCGCTGCACATCCGTCGTGGATATATGCAATATCTTTACGACGCCACCGCCCGCCGCTATCTCGACACCGTAAACAATGTGGCGCACGTAGGCCATGAACATCCTGCGGTGGCAGAGGCGGCCTGCCGGCAAAATGCGGTACTCAACACCAACACGCGTTACCTGCACAGCAATATTATACAACTGGCCGAAGAATTATTACAAACATTCCCAAAACCTTTTTCGGTGGTTTACTTTGTTAATTCAGGCAGCGAAGCCAACGAACTGGCACTGCGTATAGCCAAAACTTTGACTCACCAGAAAGATATTATCGCCATCGAGACGGGCTACCATGGCAATACCGGCGCATGCATCGATGTGAGCAGTTATAAGTTTGACGGCAAAGGTGGCCAGGGAGCGCCCGACCACACGCACATTTTGCCGATGCCCGATGTTTTTCGGGGCATCATTCGCGAAAGCGAAACGGCAGGTAAAGATTACGCACAATATGTGCATAAACTGCTGGAGCAGATTCACACCAAAGGACGCGATGTGGCCGGGTTTATTGGTGAGAGCATCCTGAGTTGTGGCGGACAGATTGTGCTGCCGCAAGGTTACCTTGCAGAAATATACGCTGCGGTGCGTAGCAACGGCGGCCTCTGCATTGCCGACGAAGTGCAGACGGGCTTTGGAAGAGTTGGCCATTCTTTCTGGGCTTTCGAGCAGCAGCAAGTAATTCCTGATATTGTGACCGTGGGCAAGCCTTT
Organism: Bacteroidales bacterium; assembly: GCA_035647615.1. Classification (NCBI taxonomy): domain Bacteria; kingdom Pseudomonadati; phylum Bacteroidota; class Bacteroidia; order Bacteroidales; species Bacteroidales bacterium. The sequence goes on from DASRND010000036.1 coordinate 88,220, forward strand.
CGGCAATGGCCATCCGCTGGCAGCCGTGGTAACCACGCAGACTATTGCAGATGCCTTCGCCAATGGCATGGAATATTTCAATACGTTTGGCGGCAATCCGGTATCATGCGCCATAGGCAGCGCGGTGCTCAAAGTTATTAAAAACGAACATTTGCAACAAAATGCCCTCGGCACCGGCAACCATCTCATCGATAATCTCAAAACATTACAAAGCAGGTTTCCCATCATTGGCAATGTGCGGGGCGCGGGATTGTTTTTGGGTTTTGAACTCATCGAAAATTCAGCAACGCTAAAACCGGCGACTGATCAGGCAGCCTATCTGGCCAACCGGATGCGCCAGCGCGGCATATTGATGAGCGTAGATGGGCCGGATAATAATGTATTAAAAATAAAACCCCCAATTTGCTTTTCGCAAAAGGATGCTGACTTCCTGCTCGAACATCTCGATGTGGTTCTACGGGAAGATTTTATGCGGGTATAAAAAACCTCAATTTTCTCCCCGATACACCAACAACTTCACAACTTTTTCTCCAGATAAACTTCAAAAATTCTGTTTACAGAAATGCTGCTACAAAGCGGGCACATGAAAATATTATGATGTGAACTTTGCAATCCGCACTAGATATTGCCAATTAAATGACGACCTGCCATCACTGTTTTGAATGATTGCTGACGCCAGCGCTCCCACATCCACCACCAGCAGATTCGGGAAGGTGACGTAGTTTTTTCTTTTTAATTATTAGCACAAAACAGCGTTTGCTTTGGAGCCTATTGAAAAATGATTTACAAAAGTGCTGATTTTTTCAAAGCAGTCAACCAACCTTCATTTGCAAGGATTTATCATAGCAATGTCGCGATTTATGAGGAAACAATTTAATGATTGCTGTGTTATTAACTTTTGAAAATCACTCAACAGAAAACTTTTATTAGAATGGTCGATAATTTCCCCTTGTTTCCAATAAGCATTATTATATTTCCCGGCGAAGTACAGCCGCTGCATATTTTCGAACCGCGCTACAAACAGCTCATCCACGAGATGAATGAAACCGGCGGCTCCTTTGGCATTCCTTACCTAAAAAAGGATTCCATTTGCGAGTACGGTTCCGTGGTGAAAGTTCACAAGATTCTGGCCTGTAGCCCTACCGGCGAGCTTGATGTTCTGGTGCGTGGAGAGCGACTTTTTCGAATCAACTCCATTTTCGAAAAGTTGCCCGGCAAACTTTACGGCGGCGGCAGCGTAGAATTCATGGATACATTTAACAAAAAAGCTTCTGCTAAACTTGCAGATCATTTTGGTAATTACACACAGCAGATCAAAGAGATAGACCAGGATAAGTCGAAACAGATAATGGGTAATCCAAAGCAAATTTTTGAAATTGCCGGCCAGCTTCCACTCGACATCGAAGAGAAATATGCGCTCATCAGAGCCAAAAGCCACAACGAACGTGAATACCTTCTCATCGAAAAACTAAATTTCTTGCTAATGATCAACAAGAAGCTTGAAGAGGTTGGATATCGGTTTTATCTCAATTAGAGTTTTTGCATTGATTAAATTCCAAAACTCAAAGAACAAAACCCAAATAAATTTCATTATCTAAACTCCAGCACACCAGTATCTCTACAACCAGTTAACTGAACAACTTTACAACCCGAAAACGCGAGCGCAGCGAGCTGACGATCTGAAGCCTTTTCACTCCTCCTTTTCGACATATTTCACGTCGCAAGGGATTTTTTCCCCATTGCCTTTTAACCTGTAAAACCTGCCTTTTTCTATCAGCAGAGCCTCGGAAAACATTTCGCTGGCGCGGATAGGAATATCGATTAAAAACACCTTTCCATCATACAGCGAAGTCATTTGCTCTACTTCGGTGTGTGCAATGATGATTTTGTCGACGTTATAAAATTGCAGCACTCGTTCTACATATTCCTGGCTGATAAGGTCGCCAAAAACGCCATCCATCATGTATCCTCTGTACCAAAGTGGCCCCTCCCTGTTGAGCAACAGATTCATCAGGTCTGCGTCCCTACTGGGTTCATCGGGGTCGGTATTGAGATACTCTTCGATCACCGAATTGATTTTCGCCAGCGGTATCTGCTTTTCGAGCACTGCAGGAGAGATGCCGGCATGTGAAAACAGCAAATCGTTGATAGTAATGACGGCGTTGCGGCTACGCAGCCAGCGCCCCAGCACTGATGCTGTGTCGTAGAAGCTGGCATAGTCGCGCATAAAATAATTAGAAAAAAGCTCGTATTTGCGATCGATGTAGCGTGTGTCGTTTTGCATCACCATCACCTCGTGGTTGCCAAGCAACGTATTTACTCTTCCGCCCTGGTGATGTGCCTGCTGATCGAGCTGATACAGAAACCAAAGTGCTTCGGTAACCTCATCGCCGCGATCGAAAATATCGCCCATCATCACCACATGGCCGGAGCCCCAAATCCACCGCAGCTCATTGTCGATAACTCCGTGATGTTTCATGAAATTTACCAATGCCCGATAATTGCCATGCACATCACCAAAGGCCAATATTTTGTCGACATCTTTGTAACTTGCCGGCTCTGCTTCAAAGTGTCGTGTGACGGTATAATTTGCGGTGTCACCCGAAAAACCTTGTACCTGAACCGTGTCGCCTACAACCTCCACAAATTTTTCTTCGATCAAAAAATTACGAATCGTAGTGTCGTACTTCATGTAAAACACCCGCAAAAAGTTGTCGTTGAGCCATTCCATGTGCGGCCCATCAAAAGAGGCCGGAAGTTGGTTGTAATAATTTTGCATCTCGATCACATGCACCAGGTATTCGGCCATCGGCACATTGTTAGTTAAATTAGCATAATCCAGCGCGGTCAAGCCTTTGGCGTTTCTATAACCAGCGTCAGCACCATTTTCGACAAGCATCTGCACGCACGGCATGCTCCGGTTTGTGACGGCAAAAATCAGCGCTGTATTTTTTCTCTTTGCGGTACTCTCTATATCAGCACCCGCGCGCAGCAGCAGATTCATCATCTGGCAATCGCGGCTTTTAACAGCAAACATAAGCGGAGTTTTTCCATCAGAAATCAAATCAACATTGACATCATTTCCAAGCAGGAACTTTACTGCAGGCGAATTTTTGTATTTGATAGAATAATTGAGCAGTGTTTTTTTCTGTCCGTCGAGGATTGCATTCACATCGCCTCCATCAGCAAGGAAAGCAGCCAATGTTTCCGTCGAACCTTTCCTGATCGACTTTAGCACCTCCCGTTCCGAAGCCTTATCCTGTTGAGCCGGCAAAGTGAGCGTAAGCAAAAGAATTAAAAACAAAAAACTGAATTTATGCATGTTCGTTAGTCCCCAATGGAAATGAGCAAAAGCAGCAGATGTGATTGATCCTTTATTTGATTTGTAATACATCGATAAATAACTCTGTTTATGTACGATATGTTCATCAGGTGAGCTATTGCTTATGTTTTTCGAGACACCTGTCGATGAACTCAATCCTGATCATTGCGTCGTTTTCGATTATTTTATAAAACTTGTCGTAATAGTTTAAAGTCTCCTTTCGCCTTCGGTTGCGCAAAGGTTCAAAATTTTCGTACAAAGCATAAATCTCTGATTTTTTAGATTTAAAAAATGCAAAATTTGCTTTGTATTCTTCCATCGTCCGGCACTGTCCGCGGAAAAGCCGGTCGCTCACTTTTTCGATGTCGAATCGTGGCTGTGGCGTGGCATATTCGGCGCTGATAACACCTGCCCAGTCGAAATCGTATGGAATGGCGTAAGGTGGCTGCGCAGTGTCGGCGGCAAAGAGCTTGATGTTGTGCAGCGTGGTGACAGCCCAGTCGGTGTTGCCGATAAGATATTCGAAGATCGCCAGGCGACTCACGTAATGAAGCTGTGTGCTGTCCTGCATCAGGTATTGCTTCTTCGACTCTGTTAGTTGCAGCCGGTTCTCCAAACCACCGTCGGGCTCGATAAAGAAGGAGTAACAATGCCATGTTTTGTTTTTACGGCCTTCATCAATGTAGGTAATCAGCGCAGGTCTTACACGAAAGCTTGTATCAGTGATAATATTAAAGACACGATAAATCAGATATTCCTCCAGCACATATTGCTCGTAGTCTGCTGAGCTACGCCGGCATTGGGTAACGAGTTTTATTTTATTGATTTCTTCAAACAAAGTACCCTTTACCTGTTTTTTTTTAAAGTTGATACGGAGCGGCGGAAAAGTACAATTTTCTGCCTTTCGGCGAAAGTTGCCTCGCGTCGAAATCTTCACATCCAGCGTTACGGTGTCGGAGCTTTGGATATACTGCAACGTAGCGGGATGTTCCTGCCGCTCCTCCCCTATGTCGTCGATAATGGTTTTTAGATCGCCGCGCAGGGTAATCTGCAGCATTTCGTGCGACGAAAAAAGCGGGACCGCATTGCCTTGGCTATAATCCTGCGCTTTCGAAGATGTTGAAACCATTGCGACAAGCAACAGTAAAATCAAACCTTTCAGAGGTTTTAATAAAGGTAAGAATCTCATTAATCTTCGTCCTCTTCTTTAAAAGAAAAATTATCCAGCGATTCACCCTCAAAGAAGTTGGTCGAATTTTTATCCCATAAATAATAGATGGTGATCTCGGCCGTGTCGCGAAGGAAATCAATTCTACCAATCTCAACCCTGTTTATCTTCAGCCCGGTGCGCTTCTGCAGGTCCTCGATAAACTTCTTTTGGTTTTGGGGTTTTATCAAATCAATTTTCTCATAAATGATCGTCTTGCTCGACTCGTGGCGGTAGCTCCAAAAATATTCGATCACCACCGTTACCAGCGCCAGCATGATGTTTGCAAAAAGCAGCTCCACATAACTGATCTCCTTTGCAGATAAGGCATTCATCACCGAGATGCAGATCACCAGAAAAAGATAGGTCATCTCCTTGATGGGGATGGGATTGGTGCGGTAGCGGATGATGCCAAACAAGGCGAAAAGTCCCAGCGCAACCCCCAGCTGCAGATCGACGTTTTGCAGCAAGTGCGACAAAAAGAAGACGCTAATGCTGATGAGAATGTAGGTGAAAAGGTATTCCTTGCGGCGATTGTTGGCATAATAAATATAGCGCACGATGATGATCGTGAAAATCAGATTGAGAAAAAACCTGAAGGCCATCGTCAGAAAGCTGAGGCCATTAAAAAAATCGATCCCAAAAAGCTTAGGATCGCTGATAAAGTGGAGCAATAGCGTTATCATAATGCATTTTATTTTGCCTGATTAATAACTCTTTAAAACGGTTATGTTTGATGGTTGGATGCGTTAGCACGGTGCCAACGCAATATTTGCTGAATGGGCACGGCAGGATGCGATGCTTACGCAAAATCTTTTCGAGATCGGACAAACCTGAAGCTTTTTCCTGTTTTATCTCGGCAATCACCGGCAGCAGAAGGTTTACATCTGATGCGTTGTGGGTATAGCTCAGGTTCATATCGATGGTCGCCCGCTCGTGGTTGTGGCGGTGCACCAGCGTGATACGTTCGAAGCGGTTGCTCAGAACCGGCTGCAGCTCCCTGGGATTGTATGATGTGATCTTTTTCAAAAATTTACGCTCCTCCTTGTTTAGTCCGGGGTTGTGATTGGTAGTGAGGATACGTTTTTTTATCGTGCGGCTTTTGTTGCTTTTAAATTTGATTTCAAAAAAAACCTGCCCCGTGGTCAGGTATTCGCGTCGACGCACTTTGTAGCGGTTTAGCTTGCCATTGTGGTGCGCCAGATACATCTCCCTGTCCGGTGTATCGTAATAGGTGCTTTGATAAGCTAATATCCGGTGTCCGTCAATTTCCAGAATGCGATACCAGCGCGCAGCCTCCGAAAGGATGTCGGGCAAAGCAAACAACGGGAAGACAAATTTCCTATCAAACCGGTCGAGCAGCTTCACCTGATCCATTTCGCCAAGTGTAATTGCCTGCAAACGTGCAGCAGAATCCTGCACCTGCTGGTGGCTATTAGCAAAAAGCTGAGACTGGTCAATTATTACCGGAGGTTTCACCGTGTGTGTTTCGTTATGTTTTTTGATAAGGTGGGCAAAAATAAAGAAAATTGATGGCGAGAGGCGGTCAACTGTTTTAATTAACAGCAAATTAACCCCCCGCTCCCTTTCTTAATGGCGCGATGGGAGCTCATCTGCGAGGCAGAGCGATGCTTTTTGGCGCAGGTGCTAATACTATGAAATTGAGTTCCCTTTCTTGTCGGCCGACAGGAAGGGCTGGGGATGTAGATTTAGTGGTGAATAATCAGGGATGGGATTATCAGCAACTCAAATTCAACAATTCATACAATCTGCGATCGTTTTCGGATGCGCTGCTGTTGGCTGGATTTTTAAAAACAGATGCATGATATCATTAATGTAAAGCACGCCTGCCCAATTTTTAAACCATCTTTTCCAAAACCATAATTTTGAAGATTTCGTTTGTCGGTATCTGAATTCCCCAAGATGATTTTCGTTTGTCCAATGGGTTGGCATATTGGGTTTTGCAGCACTTTTATTAAAGTCATCAGTCAAACTAAAAGAATGCACATTTTTTTCGGGAGCTGCCACAGAAAAGCGTATCAATCGCTGTCCGGAAGATGTGGAATTTTGATGGTGGAGTGGTTCGATCACCAGAAGATGTTCAGCCATAGTATCCATCACAAAAAAGCTGTCCATCGCCTCGTAAAATTCTTCCGCCAAAAGCTCCTCCTTCATCATTAAATAACGCTTAAGATTGACAAGCTGCATCATTACAAAAGCAAATAAAGCGGCAAAGAGCTTTCCTGCAGCCGACAGCAACTGATTGAGGACACGGTAAAGCTGCCGCCAAAAGGCTACCCAGTCGATGATGGGATATCTTAAATTGCCTATTCCGCAATCTTGTCTAGCGATGTCTCGGTTTTTTCTTTTTCTGATTTCGTTCACAGGAAGCGCTGTTCCCGAAAATCGATAATGTCTTGCGTTCATTGTATTAATAATTATCATGAGTGATTAAAAAATCTTAACCTCAGTTCAGAATTTCCAATAACATCATTAGAAATTCGATCAAAAGGCATTGCAAAAATAAGTCATCAAAGCGCTTGAAACAAGCATTATCAGGGATTAGTAGAGGTTATTTTTAGCTTAAGCAGCTTACTTACGTTTTTACAGGTGCTTAATATCATTACTTAAGAAACTTAAAATATTACTTAAAAAAGTGATTGTTTTCTGAAGAAAAACTATCTTAGCGCCTGTTTTGGTTTGTTGGCTGTTAATCTCATTAAAAAACCCTACTCCGATGATTGCCGAATTTTCATTTGTTCGTCATCCTGTCGTTAAGTTGCTTCGCTACGGCCACTTGCTGGTGCCTGGCGTGGAGCGGGTGGACGTGGTGTATTACGATGAAGAGCAAGAGCAGCTGGCGGCGCGCACAACCCGCAGCGAAAACGAGATGCCTTATGGCGAACCCATGAACATCAATGGTTGTAAAGCGGCGTTGGAAAAGCTGCGAAAGGGGCGTACTCCTTTCGAATGGCTGCAAAAAGAGGCGCTTCCCTGGATCGACGCCGGCATCGAAAACATCAATAATGACTTGCTAAGTGAGCTGCAAAAGCTGGTACTGATGATTTCCGTCGGAAACAATGACCTTCGCTCAAGCAGCGATCTGGTGTTTTTTTATTTCCGTCCCGGCTTCAGCAACCTGGGTATGACTTCCGAAGCAAAACCTGTGACCATGCGCGAAAAAGACCTGGTGGGGCACGCTTATGCTGCGTCGGTTGCGGCTTTGATAGCCGAGGCACACGACGACAAATTTATGTGGGACGACTTTGAGCAGGCTTTTAAAGCCAACGGGGCCATTATCGAAAATTTGCGTTCGCAGCTAAAGCAAATGCGTGAAATGTACCGCGATCGACTGGTGGACTCCTGCCGGTTTTATCTCAAAAATCTTTCGGAGCAATTCCAGCGGAATTATCAATTTTCTGCCGGAGCGCTGGAGCAGATCAAGCGCTACGAAGGCGAATATTTCAGACTTGAAAATGCCATCAAGGCCGGCGTGCGTATCGCCAACAATCTGCACCCCGCCGGTGGACAGGAAGTGACGGAGATTCCGGAGTTTTTTCTCAACTTCAACACCATGCAACGCCAGGAGGAAATCCACGACGTCCATCTCAATACCACTTTGGAAAAACCATTCAATTATCTGAATCTTATCGAAAACATCGTGATCGACTTGCGTAAAAATAATATCCCGCTCACGGCCAAAAACGTAGCAGAATCCATGAATCCGCCAGTGAAACATTCGGCAATCAAAATGTACCTCAACAGCAATTATGATAAAGTACTGAAGCTCTTCAGTTTTTATAAAGACAAATGGCCACTGCTGCGCACCGAGTTTAAGCCCACCTACAACCTGCTACAAAATTCGCTGAATCGCCCCCACCAGCGGCAAAGCAATTTGTGAAAGCCAAAGTTTATTATTATCCCGAAACATAAAGATTAAAAAAAAGAAGCCATGAAAATCATTGGAAAATATTATTTGCACAATCAGCAACTAAAAGCTGCTAGAGATTTTGGCGGCATGCCCGAAGTTCCGTCGGTGTATGAGGTGCTTCGCCTGATTGATGGGGTTCCGTTGTTTTTGGACGAACATCTGCTGCGCTTGCAACAATCGGCAGCACTAATGCACCGACAATTGGAAACAACACTTGAATCGTTGGCAGATGCTATCCATCATCTGGCAGATAAGAATGTTGTCCGCGAAGGGAATATTCGCATCACGGTAGCATTTCCAAAGAAAATTCAGGAAAGTGGTCGTCAGGAGTTGTATGCATTTTTCGTTCCGCACCACTATCCTACCCCAGCCGAATACCTGCAGGGATACAATTTGAGAAGTTTGCAACTTGAACGCTCAAAACCAAACGCAAAAGTGGTGAATACTTCTCTCACGCAACAAGCCGAAGCGCTGAAGAAAGCCAGCGGCGCCGATGAAGTGCTGCTCGTAAATCAGCAGGGATTGGTTACCGAAGGCAGCAAGTCGAATATCTTTTTTGTAATTGATGACGTACTCCAAACGGCGCCATTGGATTTGGTGCTGGGAGGAATCACACGGCAGAAGGTGCTGGAACTTTGTATGAAAAATAATATTCGAGTCATAGAAAAGGCTATTAACCTTGATGTAATCGGCCAGGTGCAGGCAGCCGTTATTACCGGCACGTCACCGCGCGTAATGCCTGTGAGCCGGATTGATGATCATGAACTCGATGTAAAACATCCCGTCGTGCAAAAGGTGATGAAGCTATACAACCAGCTCATTGAGGTAGCTATCCGGAATAGTTAGAATCACTAACCTTCCGCAAGTAGTCGGAGTAAACAAATCCGAATATTTCAATTTTAAAAATCTCAATTAAGAAACTCTGCTGCCATACTAAAAACCTGATCTACGGCTGCACTGACGGCTGATTGGTGATTATCGTTGAGCGGAAAGGGGGTTTCGTGCGAATAGGGAAACGGAAAATCAATCACTTTCACTGCGATGGGAATCGATCGCTCGGTGCCACGCAAAGTATTGAGCACTTCGTAATAAGGAACCACTGTATCTTTTTTGAGTGCCACAGCCATCAGCCGACTGCTGATTTGGTTTAGCTTCTCTTCGCGCATATCGATCAGTTTATTATAATCGATCATCGACCGGAATACAAGCCCTTCGCTGTGGGCGCTGCTGAAATAATGCGTCAGCCTCGGGTCGGTTTTCAGATAACTATCGAGATGTTCGATAAAGAAAGAATACAAAGCGATATTGGCTTCGCTGTCGAGGATGGTTTTGCGCACCGGCGACATCCTGTTGAACGCTGGCCCGCCGCAAAAGATAAACAGACGCGACTTATCAAGCAGCCCTTGCGGGTTATCCATCAGCATCACCTGCGTAAGGAAAGCGCCGATGCTATAGGCAAAGAAATCAATTGTAGCTTCTGCGTGGATAAGCGGGTGCTGCCCCGCCCTTATCTGATTGATCAACTGAACGACATCCCAGAAAGTCAGCACGCCCGACCAAAAGAAACGCTGCGGCAGTATGTGCAGACGCGTGCTGATGGCCACATTGGCAAACGACGACGCCACCACCGCCGGAAAAAAGCCCTGACGTACATTTTTTAGACCGTTCATCAGACGGGTGTGCGACCACTCTTCGGGCGAACGATTCATGTGAAAAGCGATGGGGAACAAAACAACAGCTTTGCCAGTGCGCTGCATCAATTGACGCGCCCACACCAAATATTTGTCCCAGTTTTTTTCGTTCAATCCGTGAAACATCATAATAATGCCGCGGGCTTTGGCCGGAAACGCCGGCTTAAAAATGATGTAGTCGAAATATCGATTTTCGCGCACCTTCGAATCGGCCAGGTTGAGTATTTCATTGATCTCGGGCGAGATAGCGTGCCGGAAATCAGGCGTGCGCTGAAATGTGATGCCCTGATCACTGTAATGATCCTCGCCGGGAAGAATATGACAATTTTCAGAAACGAACGACTGACGGTGCAAGCGATATTCGCCCTGATAAAGATCAATTTCCCTGGAGGGATTGTCGGTTATGTTGCGCAAATAGTGGTAATCGCTCTTGTAATCCATGCTGCAAAATAAACAGAAAAAGTGGTTGGTAGACGAATCATTGGAAATTTTGTAGTGCTGACCGCTCTTTATTTGTGTGCTTACGCAAAATGGTCGGACAAAAAACATCCTACTTTTCAAAAACATCTATATTTGCAGCCTCAAAAGCGGGTGTGGCGGAATTGGTAGACGCGCCAGACTTAGGATCTGGTGTCGAAAGACGTGTGGGTTCGAGTCCCTTCACCCGCACCAAATTGTTTTAAGAACCTGACCCTCAATGATTCATTGAGGGTTTTGTTTTAATAATAAATCAGGAGAAAGAAGTAAACATGACGACGAATGAAAAGTGCCTCTATGCGCGGCAACAATTTGCCGGCGAGCTTAATTGTGCGCAATCAGTTTTGAGCGCTTACGCTGAAGAACTAGAACTATCACGTGATGAATTGGAGCGCATGGGTGCGGCATTGGGCGGTGGCATGGGCGAAGGTGAAATATGCGGAGCTGTTTCGGCAGCGCTGTTGGTGCTTGGCCTTAAGCTGGGGCATACGCAGCATACACCCGAAAAAAAGCCAGAACTAAAGGCTGCTGCAGAAGATTTTAGAAATCAGTTTCTCGAGAGGTTCAATTCGCTCAAATGTAGCGAGCTGATAGGGTTGCAGATAAAAAACGCTCCCGATCGCCTGCAGGCACACGCCAATAATGTTTTTGATAACGAATGCGCCGGTTTCATTTGCGCGGCCATTGCGCTGGTTGATAAAATTACCGACAAACATCTTTGAATAAAAAATAACAAAAGATCTGGCCCAAACAAAGAACCCCTCACCGCAAAGGGCAGAAGGATTCCGATAAAAAGCTCTCCCTGATTAGGGAAAACAGATAGAAAACGTAATAAAACCGGAAGGCCGGCAAAAGTGGGTGTAAAAGGTTTTGTAGTACTTTTGCAGCCTAAAATAGTAAAAACTGACTATATGAACATCACACACGAAACTACCGACACCCTGAGTGGGGTCATCAAACTGGAGATAAACCAGGAGGATTATCAGGAACAATATCAGAAAGAATTGCGCGAGCACAGACGCAAGGCTGTGATGCCAGGATTCCGTCCGGGCAAAGTTCCAGCCAGCATAATCGAAAAAAAATATGGTACTGCCCTGCTCGTCGAGGAGGTGAATAAAGTGGTTTCTGAAGCTTTGCAGAAATATATCAGCGACAATTCGCTCGACCTGTTGGGCTATCCACTGTCCCGACCCGACGAAAAAGGCATCGACTTCATCCGCGACCGTAATTTTACTTTTTATTTCGACATCGGTTTTGCGCCTGCAGTAAACGTGGATCTTACCGCTCTCGCTCCCATCGAAAAATTTGATGTGAAAATTGATGACGACACGCTGCAACCATTCATCGAAAGAGCCTTGGAAGATCAGGGAAAATTTGTAGAAAAAGAAACCGTTGAAGCCGACGACTTTTTGGATGTACAGATTGATGAGCTTGACGTAGATGGCAAAATCAACAAAAAAGGCATTTCTAGCAAAACAAGAATTTCAGTTGCCAGCATCACCGACGATAGCTTCCGCGAAAAATTGATAGGCAGCAAAGTGGCCCAATCGTTCAATTTCGATCCTTTAAAAATTACTGCCAATCCTGCAGCTGCTGCTAAAATGCTGGGAATGGAAGAAAAAGAAGCCGAAAAAATCTCCGGCGACTTTAATATGGAAATAGGAAAGATCGAGCATTTCCAACCCGCAGAACTCAACGAAGAGTTTTTTAAGGCTGTTTTCCCTGACACCCAATTAAACACTGAAGAGGAGTTCAAAGAAAGAATGCGTCAGGAAGTAAAACGCTTTTATGACAATGACAGCAAACACATTTTTGCCCGTCGCGCCTTCGATCATATCATCGAAATCAACGATTTGCAACTTCCTGATGAATTCCTCAAAAAATGGCTCTTTGCAAACAATGACGGCCAGATACCAATGGAGGAAATTGAAAAAGATTACGACAATTATCGTGGCGGGATGAAGCTGCAACTGGTGCAGGATGCGCTGATAAAAAAATATCCTGAGGTAGCTGTAAGCGACCATGACGTACGCACCGAAATCATGAATCAGTTCCGCAGATATTTTTCGGCTTCCAGTGGCTTAGATTCTGACGACGAAGAACTCAACAAGCAATTGGTAATGCTTGCCGACAACTATATGGAAAAAAATAAGGAGGAAGTACACCGCACCCACGACCAAATTTATAACGAGCGTATTGCCGACTTAATGAACGAACATGTTCAGAAAACGGTGGTTGGAGTTACTCCTGATGAGATGAAACAAAAGGTTGAGGAATTATCAGAATTGGATCATGACCAAGAGCACAATCACGATCACGATCACGATCATAACCATGACCATACCGACGATCAGGAAACTGAGCACGACAGCGAAGTGAAATAATGTACATGAACATTTGCGAAAAGCAGTCGTTTTAAGAACAAATTAACACGAAAAAACAATGATGTATTCACCCAAAGATTTTAATAAATACGCTGTCGGACACCGCGGCATCAGCAGCATGTCGCTGCACAAATACACTTCGGTTTACACCAATTACATCTCGCCCACAATTATCGAAGAGCGACAGCTTAACGTGGCACAGATGGACGTCTTTTCGCGACTGATGATGGATCGCATCATATTTCTGGGCGTGCCCATCGACGACCATGTTGCCAACATCGTTCAGGCACAGCTCCTCTATCTCGAATCGGCCGACTCGTCGAAAGACATACAAGTTTACCTCAACACCCCCGGCGGATCGGTGTATGCCGGGCTGGGCATCTACGACACCATGCAATACATCGGCAGCGACGTAGCTACTATTTGTACAGGCATGGCCGCATCGATGGGCGCCATATTGTTGTGCGCCGGAGAGCCTGGCAAACGCACAGCCCTCAAGCACTCTCGCATACTTATCCACCAGCCCATGGGCGGCGCTCAGGGTCAGGCTTCCGATATCGAAATTACTGCTCGCGAGATTTTAAAACTCAAAAATGAACTCTACGAAATCATCGCCAAGCACAGCAAGCAGGATGCTGAGAAAATTTGGAAAGATGCCGACCGCGACTACTGGCTTACCTCGCAGGAAGCCAAAGAATATGGAATGATTGACGAAGTGCTCGACCGCCCCAAAAAATAATGCTATCTTCTTTTTTAATAATTAATACCCTTTCTGATAATGGCCAAACAATCCGATAAATGTTCTTTTTGCGGAAGAAGCAGAAACGAAACCGGGATGCTCATCATGGGCATCGATGGGAACATCTGCAACGAATGCGTGGAACAAGCTGCGGCCATTCTGGAAGAGGATAGTAAGATTGCACATAAAAGCCACGCCAAACTTAAACTGCCCAAACCTACCGAGATAAAGCATTTTCTCGATCAGTATGTTATCGGTCAGGAAGAATCCAAGCGCGTGCTTTCGGTGGCGGTTTACAACCATTACAAACGCATCGACCAAACCAAACAAAGTGAGGAAGATGATGTAGAGATCGAAAAGTCGAACATCATCATCGTGGGCGAAACCGGAACCGGCAAAACGCTGATGGCACGAACCATCGCACGGATGCTGAAAGTTCCTTTTGCCATAGCCGATGCCACCATCCTTACCGAGGCCGGCTATGTGGGCGAAGACGTGGAGAGCATTCTTTCCAGACTTTTGATGGCTTCTAATTACGATGTGAAAGCCGCCGAGCGGGGCATCGTGTTTATCGATGAGATAGATAAGATAGCCCGCAAGAGCGACAACCCTTCCATCACTCGCGACGTATCGGGTGAAGGCGTGCAGCAGGCGCTGCTCAAGTTGCTCGAAGGTTCCATTGTGAATGTGCCACCGCAGGGAGGTCGTAAGCATCCCGATCAAAAATATGTGCAGGTCAACACACAAAACATATTGTTCGTCGCCGGAGGCGCCTTCAATGGCATCGATAAAATTATTGCATCACGTATGCGCACCAATGTAGTGGGCTACCAAATCGTAAAAGAAATCGAAGCCATCGACAAGAGCAACATGTTGCAATACGTCGCCCCACCCGATCTTAAAAAGTTTGGACTCATCCCCGAAATTGTAGGGCGCATGCCGGTGGTGTCGTTCCTCAATCCACTGGATGCTTCGGCACTGAAACGCATCCTCACCGAACCAAAAAATGCGCTCACCAAACAGTTCATCCGGCTGTTCCAAATCGACGGCATCGAACTTACCTTCACTGACGATGCTCTGAGTTTTATGGTCGAAAAAGCCCTTGAATTCAAGTTGGGTGCCCGCGGATTGCGCTCCATCATGGAAGCTATCCTTACGGATGCTATGTTTGAACTGCCCGATAAAAAGAATGTGAAAAAACTGGAAGTCACCGGCAAATACGCTGCGCAGCGTCTTCAAAGCAAAAGCTTTGCAGGCATGCGTGTAGCTTAGCCTCCCGCTCGTTTAGACAGCAGTTTAGCCTGCGCCTCAAATATTCGGCTCGTTTGTTGCGTTATTTTGCATTAAAAAACCAATTTATGCGAAATATACTTTTTGTAATATTTGTAATTTTCGCTGCAACTCCCCTGCTGCATGCACAGGAATCCAAATATCATCTCCTTCCCGTCCGCGTTGTCGATGGCGACACGCTACCATACATCAACCTGTCGCCGGTAGAAGTTTTTGATTTCCGGATATTTAAAACCCAGCGTGAAGTGCGCCAAAACAACAGGCTTATCCGCAACGTAAAGCGTGTGTATCCCTGGGCCAAACTCGCCGGACAAAAACTTGTGGAATACGAAACCGTGCTCAGCCACGTAGAGAGCGATCGCGAAAAGCGACAAATTATGAAAGAGATCGAAAAACAGATACACGAAGAATATGGTGGCGAACTGCGCAAACTCACCATCAGCCAGGGCAAAATACTCATAAAACTTGTCGACCGCGAAACGGGCAACACCTCCTACAACCTGGTGCAGGACTTTAGAGGAATGTTTGTCGCCTTCTTTTATCAGTCGTTTGCACGGATATTTGGTTACAACCTCAAAATAAATTACGAACCCGAAGGCGAAGACCGCAACATCGAAGTGATCGTGCGCATGATCGAAAACGGAGTGATCTAAAGGCAATCTTCAGTTCTCAGTCGGCAGCCTTCAAATACCAAAATTTCAGGTATTTACATGGATTAGCACCGTGTTCTACACAGAATAATACTGTGAGATTTCACGAAAAACAACCTGCTCTTTGGTGGCTGACGTCGGTTGGTGAGCGGAGCCGAACCAAGTCGAAACCAGCCTGTCGGAGGGAAAAACAAACAATTAAATCCCGGTGGTATTAAGATTTCCCAGACTGATAGTAAATACCTTGGTTTGTTCGGGATCGTCGTCGTTGATGAGTTTGAGCGCTACCTGCAAATGAAGGAGGTAAATGTTGAGCTCGGTATTTTTTGATTTGATAATGCCGATTTTTAGGATGTCGGAATTGATAATTCCATAAGTACGTTTTTCGATAATTCCGAATATCTCGTCCGGATAATCGTCGAGGATGTTGCATTCGTAATCGTTGAGAAATTCCTCAATATTTGAAATTTCGGTCATGGTGATTACCTGCAGATTTTCCAGCCCACCAATGTTTACCAAAAACCATTTATTCACATTTTGGTCTATCAGGCAGCGGTTCAGATTGTCGCGCTGCAGGATGCGGGCACAGTTGATGATGGCGCGGCCAAAAAAGTTGTCGCCAAATTTGTAGATATTGTCGTAAGTGATGGCATAACGCAAATTGATGCTGCCGATGATACTGCGTAGTTTGGGATAAAAATGAAAAGCGTTATAAACGCGCAGTATGATGGCCATGTTGATGGCAAAAAGCAACGAGTGCAGGGGTGTATCAAAGATGAAAAAGCCGCCGTCGCCGGTGCTGATGAAATGCTTGTTGATCTTTTCCTGATCGTATTTCTGAAAAATATACTTGTGGTTGGCAAAGCATTGCTCTATGGCCACCTCCATAAAACGGCGGAATAAGAAAGGTATGAGCGACTGTTCAAAGTGGCTGTAGCCGGTGCTGTACTGGTAAATATCGACACCCAGAACTGACTTATGGGGGATGTTCTTATCGTTGACGTAAGTCTGCAGCTCCGCAAAAAGATCCTCGTCGTCGGGGATGATGTTGGTTTTACGGAAAAGCACACGGCTATCCTTCTCTTTCAGGATGTTGCTAATCTCGTCGTAGCTAAGTTCTTTGATAGGAACACTCATTGATGAATGATTATTAATAAATCGTACAGCGCAAAAATAGGTAAAATTTACAACGGATTATCCCTATGCTTTCGGTGGGCGTGGCTTGCGCTTTTGGCGTGAAACACTTTTGCTGGCTGGTTTTTTACGAAATGGTTTACCGCCGCCAGCTCTACCACGATCACCTCCAAAGCTCCGATTCGACACTTCATATTTTGGTCCCTCGCCCAGTTCTTCGGGAAGCGGCATCTTGCGCACCTCGCTGCCGATGAGTTTTTCTATCTTTTGAAAGTTACGCACTTCTTTCTGATTGATAAAAGTGATGGCAATACCAGTTTTTTCGGCACGGGCAGTACGACCCACGCGGTGTACATAATCTTCGGCATCTTGTGGCACATTGTAGTTGAGCACCAGACTGATGTCATCCACATCAATGCCTCGGGAAACAATATCGGTGGCTACAAGAATGCGCGTGTGACGATTTTTAAAATCATTGAGAACCTCTTTGCGCACGTTTTGGTCCAGGTCGGAATGGATGGCGCTCACGTCCATCTTCATTCGCTTGAGCTCCTTTTCGAGGTCTTTCACACTGGATTTAGTAGCTGAAAAAATTAATATCGAAGCAAGTTCTTTTTTATCATGTATCAAAGTCTTGAGCAGTTTTGTCTTCTGGCTGTCGTGCACCAGATAGGCAGCCTGCAGAACATTCTCGGCAGGTTTCGATACTTCCAGACTGATCTCCACGGGATCGTGCATTACCTTTCGCGCCATCTGTCGAATCTCCTCGGGCATGGTAGCCGAAAACATCAGCGTTTGTCGCTCCTTGGGCAGGAAGCTAATGATGCGCTGGATGTCGGGCAAAAAGCCCATGTCGAGCATACGGTCGGCTTCGTCGAGGATTAGGCAGCTTAGCTTGTCCAACTTTACATAACCCAGGTTAAGATGCGAAATCAAGCGGCCGGGAGTAGCAACGATCACATCTGCACCTTCTTTAACAGCTTTTTTCTCAATTTCAAAATCTGCACCGGTACCTCCCCCATAGACTGCGAGAGAACTTATGCCGGCGTAATAAGCAAGGCCTTCGAAATGTTGGTCGAGTTGCACGGCAAGCTCGCGTGTGGGGGCGATGACCAGTGCGCGGATGCTGTGGCCGCCGGAAGAATGCGTCAGCAGGTTATGAAGCAGTGGCAACACATAAGCGGCGGTTTTGCCGGTGCCTGTCTGTGCGCAGGCTATCACATCTTTTTGCGCCATGATGTGCGGAATGGCTTGCTCCTGAACAGTTGTGGGTATTTCGTAGCCAATGGCTTCTATGCCTTCCATCACGGCATCATGCAGTTTGAAATCAGAAAAAGTCAATAGTACTCCTTTGTTTTACAGGTTGATATTTATTCATCAACAATTTTGCGCAAAGCTAAGTTTAAAACAGCTTTGCCGGATAAGATAAGAAAAATTGTAATCAATTAAATTAAAAAAAAGAATATCAAATAAAGCCTGCCCTGCGGTGATTACGGTGGCTGAGCCTGTCGAAGTCAACCTGTCGAAACCAGCCTTTCGAAAGGAACATCGAATACCAAATTTTGTAGTAAAGGACTTGACATTTCCAATCTATTTTATATCCCCTCAAAAGGATGCACTCTATCGAAATCCGGATTATAATTAGCTCCGCTCTCCAACTCCTGGATAAAACCATTGCGGAAGCCCAGTTCATCAAAAGCTTCGAGTACCTGGCGATACTCCTCCTGAGTGATGCCACGGTTGAGTCCGGCAAAATGTTGTACAGCCAGCGTGGGCGCATACTGCGACATCAGCGAGATGTGGATAGATGTAGAAATTTCTTCGGCCAGAAAGCGCAATGCCGCCACACTATTTTCGATTTGTCCGGGCAACACCAGATGCCGAACCAAAATTCCACTTGTAGCCACACCCTCCTCGTCGGTGATGAGTGAAGAGCCTTTCTGGCGGTACATTTCGCGCAAAGCTTTCATGGCAACTTCGGGATAATCTTTTGCCCGCGAATAACGCTTTGCCAGCGCAGCATCCAAATATTTAAAATCAGGTAGATAAACATCCACGATGTTTTCGAGGCTGCGCAGGGTTTCCACCCGATCATACGCATTGGTATTATAAACGATAACCGGATTTCGTCCCAAATCTTTCAGCGCCGTCACAATCATCTTCACGTGCGGCACATAATGCGACGGCGAGACAAAACCCACGCTTTTGCATCCCTGATCCAGACATTTTAAAATATCATCCACTACTACCTGAAGCGAAGGGTAGCGAACAGAATGTTTTAGTTTGTTGCTGCTGATCTGATCGTTTTGACAATAGACACACTGCAGGTTGCAATGATCAAAAAAAACGTTGCAAATACCCGCCTCCCCTCCTATCACAGGCTCTTCACCATGATGAATACAAATGGAAGCGATATTAAAACCGGCATCGCTTCGGCACCAGCCGGCAGCTCCCGTCAGCCGATCCACGTTGCATTGGCGCGGGCACAGCGAACAATTTTGAAATGGCTCCAGAAAATGAGTGTAATCAGCCTCAACAATAGATTTCATCATGCCTCTTTTTTCCCATTTTCAATTTTCTCATCGGCCTCTTGACGATCTTCCTGGTCAGCGACAGGCGTGTCCTGCTGCAAGCGCGCAGACGGAACAAAGCAAAGGGTGACGAGGATCGGGAAGTGGTCGGAGCCTATTGATGGCAAGCGTTCCAATGAAACTATCTTAAAATCGGTGGAATGAAACAAGTGGTCGAGCGGCCAACGCAAATACCAGTGCATGGCATTAAAAGTATTAAAAAAGCCTCTACCTTTTCGCGGATCAGCCATACCACTTATCTTTTGAAAAAGTCGTGTGGTGCCCGACCATGCCACATCGTTGAGGTCGCCAAAAACCAGCGTTGACTCTTTATCGGGCTTTAGGCGGCGACCTGTAAGCAGCAGCTCCGCGTCACGAGGCACGGAGCTGTCGGCTTCGGTAGGACTTGGCGGCCGCGGATGCAAACAATGAATCTTTACACGCTGATCGTTGCGCAAAGTTGCATAAGCCGAGACAGAAGGAATGTCGTCCTGAATCAGATATTCCACACGCACATCATCGAGCTTTAATTTGGAATACAAATGCATCCCATAGCGATTCTCGAGCGGAACCTTTTTATTATTTGGATAATCTTTTTCTAATACTTTGAGCTGTTGCTGCCACCATTTGTTGGTTTCAAGGGTAAGCAAAATATCAGGCTTACGTTTACGCACCAAATCAACCAGAGCCTGTGCATTGCGATTGGATTGCAAGACATTGCTCACCATAATGGCAATCACATCTTTCTGATCGCACTGGCCGGCATCCAAAACTTCCTTTTTAGCTAACCGCGTGTAAGGGAAAATTTTTGTAGCCTGATAAATAATCGAAGCCACAATGCCTGCAATTATCAGATAATGCCACCAAAAAGAGAAATCATACAAAAACAAAGCTGCCACCAACGCAACGCCAAGTAGCAGACTTATTTGTATGCGCGGGAAATCGAAGATGCGCACCCACCAATACTGAAGATTGAGGGTGGTAATAAAAGTTGCGATAAACAACATCACAGCCGAGGCTGTGGTAATCAGCAATAAAATTTCGTAAAACGATGAGTCTGGATTCATATCATTTTTTTTAAGAAAACAGAAATTGGCTGTAGCCAAAATAACCAGATGAGTTTCCGGCTGCTAAATTATAAAAATCTGCGGAGGCATCAGTCGACTTTCAATTTTAGCTTTGGAAGTGTTTCGATTAGAATCTTGATTATTTGCAGGATGTTCGCTAAACCCGGCCTTTAGACCGGGGGATAAAAGGACACAGGATTTTGGCGGCGTTAGCCCTGGATTGAATCGTTGCAAAAAAAGTACTTTTGGCCATTGGTCAATGTCGCATCAACTAACAAATAGGACATTAAGAAAAAAGAAAGTTTATATTTTTTTATAAAAAAAAGAAAAATGAGAATAAAACCTAACGTTTCAAAATCATTTTATCAAAAACTATTTCTGCTTACGCTGATTGGATTCTTCGCCATCAGGACAGCCTCTGCGCAGAATCCCGAAATGGCGGAAAAGGTGAAGGCGGAGTTTGTTCGTGCCTGGGACGATTATAAAACCTACGCCTGGCCGCACGATCTACTCAAGCCTGTTTCTCGCAGCTATTCCGACTGGTACGAGCATTCGCTGCACATATCCCCCATCGATGCCTACAGCACCATGAAGGTGATGCACTTGGAGGAGCAGGCCGCCGAGGTGGAAAAGTACGTGAAGGAGGAAGTGGATTTTGATAAAGATATTTTTGTTAAAACTTTTGAAGTCAACATCCGCATCCTCGGCGGACTGCTCACCATGTTTGATTTTACCAACGATACAGCGCTGCTTGCCAAGGCTATCGACTTTGGTGACCGGATGCTTCCTGCTTTCGATTCGCCCACCGGCATACCATACTATTGGGTCAACCTAAAAACCGGAGCCGTGAAAGGTGACGAAGTAAATGTTGCTGAAGCCGGCAGTTATCTTATCGAAATGGGCATGCTGAGCCACTACACCGGCAATCCGATTTATTATCAAAAAGCCAAGGCCGCTTCGATGGCAATTTTTAGCCGCCGCTCGCCCATCGGGCTTATAGGCGAACGCATCAACATCGTCAGCGGCGAATGGACGGATGAACGAAGTCACATCGGTTGCTGCATCGACAGCTACTACGAATATCTTTGTAAAGGATCGCTACTTTTTGGCGACGAAGAGCTGGGTGATATGTGGAAGCAAAGTCTGAAAGCTATCAACAGACATCTGACCGAAAAAATAAACGGCAGATTATGGTATGGACAGGTCGACATGAACACCGGTGAAATCATTAATCGAGTGGTAACGCTCTACGACGCCTTCTTTCCGGCAGTTTTGGCTTTAAGCCAAAAAATAAATCAGGCCGCCGACTTTCAGGATTCGTGGTTTTGGCTGTGGAATAAAAATGGGCTTGAGCCAATGGTTTACGACTACGGCACCGACAGCATCACGCATCCTTCTTACGACCTGAACCCTGAGATTGTTGAGTCGGCGTATTACCTTTATTATTACACCAACGACGAAAAATACATGCAGATGAACGTCACCATTTTTGAGGATTTGCTAGAGCATTGCCGATACGATGTCGCCTATACTTCCATTGCCAACGTAAAAACCAAAGAGCGCAGCGACGAGCTACCGACTTTTTTCTTTGCCGAAACACTCAAATATCTCTATCTGACTTTCAGTGATGAATACGATCATTTTCTGGATGAGCACGTCCTGAGCACCGAAGCACACCCATTCAAAAAGAGTAATTTTGCCAGATAAATTTTTAAATTTTAGAATATTTGATTCTTAAGAACATGGAGGAATTCTTTCTTTTTACCTCACCCCCGACCCCTCTCCAATTGGAGAGGGGAGCACAACTGCCGGGCTTTATCCGAGTTCGCCAGGCAGAGCGCTTCGTTTGGATTTCCTGCTTTTCAATGAAAGATAGCCCCTTCTTCAACATCTGGAGGAAATGGTTGGGACATTTCAGAAAACTGATATTGGAATCGCTACAATCTGACGCAAGTATAATCACCAAAGCATTTATTAATTTACTCCCGAAATCATGATGACCCTCGATAAAATTCCACAAATAAAACATCTCCCCATCGGGAACTTCTTTTTGATGGCCGGCCCGTGCGTCATCGAAAATCACGAAACACCGTATGCTATTGTTGAGCATATTATCGAAATCACCAACCGACTGGGAATTCCCTACATTTTTAAGGCGTCGTATCGCAAAGCCAACCGCTCCCGTATGGATAGTTTCATGGGCATTGGCGACGAAGCTGCACTTCGCATCCTCGCCGACATCCGCAAGCGCTATCAGGTGCCGGTAGTAACGGATATTCATTCGGCTGCCGAGGCTGAAATGGCTGCTGAATATGTTGACATTCTGCAGATTCCCGCTTTTTTGTGTCGTCAGACCGACCTGCTGGTGGCAGCTGCAAAAACGCAGCGAACCATCAACATCAAAAAGGGACAGTTTCTTTCGGGTGCAAGCATGCGTTTTGCAGTGGAAAAAGTTCGCGAAGCAGGCAACGAAAAGGTGATGCTCACCGAACGCGGCAGCATGTTTGGCTATCAGGATTTAGTTGTGGATTTCCGCAACATTCCGGAGATGAAGAAGAACCAGGTTCCTGTGGTGCTCGACTGCACCCATTCGCTGCAGCAGCCAAACCAACAGGAAGGCGTTACGGGTGGACGTCCCGACCTGATCGAAACCATTGCCAAAGCCGGCATCGCTGCTGGAGCCGACGGATTGTTTATCGAAACGCACCCCAATCCTGCGAAAGCCCTCTCCGACGGCGCCAATATGCTACACCTCGACCTGCTCGATGAACTTTTGCAAAAGCTTGTGCACATTAGCCTGGCGGTGAGGTAATGATTGTTTACAAAAGGTAACACCCTCCCCCAAAAACCTGCTCGTAACTACCTGCAAAGAGTTATTTGACTACTTTTGTTTGTCGAAAAAGAGTACAATTATTCATGTTTTAAAATATTGATATAATGAAAGATACGCCCATAAACTATGAGCTTGTAAAAGAAACCATCCGCAAAAGCGGACTACCTAAAGTTGGTAACGCCTCCATCCGGGAAATTAAAAAACTTATCGATCAGCTCGAGAAAGCTACCGGCGAGCGCTACGTTCGCATGGAGATGGGAATACCCGGACTGCCGCCCACACAAATTGGCGTAGATGCACAAAAAGCAGCCCTCGACAAAGGAGTGGCCGCTATCTATCCCGACATCTTTGGCATTGCTCCGCTGAAAGGACAAATTTCACAATTTGTCAAAAATTTCATGGGCATCGACGTGAGTCCGGAAGGCTGTCTACCAACTGTTGGATCGATGCAGGGAAGCTTTGCTGCTTTTATGACCCTCAACCGCATGCATGCCGACCGCGAAGGAACATTGTTTATCGACCCCGGTTTCCCGGTACACAAACAGCAGCTCCGCGTATTGGGTCAGGGATGGGAATCGTTTGACGTTTACAATTACCGTGGCGACAAGCTTCACGATAAACTCGAATCGTATCTTAAAACAG
Source organism: Bacteroidales bacterium (assembly GCA_035647615.1). Taxonomy (NCBI): domain Bacteria; kingdom Pseudomonadati; phylum Bacteroidota; class Bacteroidia; order Bacteroidales; species Bacteroidales bacterium. The sequence continues at coordinate 112,157 of DASRND010000036.1, forward strand.
GTAAGATTTGCACCATTTTATATTCCAACCCCAACAACCCATCCTGGATTTGCTTTACAGAAAAAGAACTGCAAACCATCGGCGAACTGGCCAACAAGTACAATGTAATTGTAATAGAAGACCTGGCCTATTTTGCTATGGACTTCCGTAAAGATTATTCCAAACCGGGAGTTCCGCCCTATCAGCCTACGGTGGCAAGATACACCGACAGCTATGTACTTCTGATTTCCAGTTCAAAAGCATTCAGCTATGCCGGCGAAAGAATTGGTATGATGGTGCTTTCCGACAAGCTTTTCAACACCACTGCTCCTGACCTGAAACGCTATTACAAATCGACAAATGTTGGCTACGCCATCGTCTTCGAAACTCTCTACTCGCTAAGCTCCGGCACAAACCACTCGGCACAATATGCGCTGACTGCAATCCTGAAAGCCGCTAACAATGGCGAATTGGATTTTGTCGAAATCGTCAAAGAATATGGCGAGAAAGCGAAGATTATGAAGAAATTATTCACCAACAATGGTTTTTATATCGTTTATGACAAAGACGAAGACCAGGATATCGCCGACGGGTTTTACTTCACCTTTGCTTATCCCGGCATGACCGGCGCCGAGCTGCTGGAAGAGATGCTCTATTATGGCGTTTCAGCCATTACCCTCGACATCACCGGAAGCGAACGCCATGAGGGCATCCGCGCATGCGTGTCGCTGGTAAACCGCAACCAGTTTGGTGACCTCGAAAATCGCCTGAAGAAGTTTCATGCAGACCACAAGAAATAAAGCTTCAACAAAAAGCAAATTCCAAATGACAAATAAACGGGAGTCTGAATCGTAGGGTGATTTCCATACCTAAAAATTTATGCTCACAGCACACAAATTTCAGCAACAGATTCCCTAATAACAATAAACCTCAAAGACGGTGCGGCGCGGAGAAAACAAAAATACCTCTGTGTCTCCCCGTCTTTGCGGTTTTTATAATAAAACGCTGTGTCTCTCCGCCTCTGCGGTTAGTTCTAAAAAAATCATCTGCATCTCTATACGAAAATCCCCTACCTTTGCGGCAAAACAAAAGCCGTGAAAATAGCAGTAAATACCAGACTTTTGATCAAAGACAAGCTCGAAGGCATCGGATGGTTTACCTACGAGAACCTTCGGCGCATCACCACGCAGCATCCCGAGCACACCTTTTACTTCCTGTTTGATCGCAAATTTCATCCTTCTTTTATTTTTGCCGACAATGTAATTCCGCTGGTAGTCCCACCACAAGCGCGGCATCCGCTGCTGTATTATGTGTGGTTTGAATTTTCGGTGCCACGGGCACTCAAGAAAATTGGGGCGCAGATGTTCTTCTCACCAGACGGATATCTTTCGTTAAAAACCCAGGTGCCGTCGATGAATGTTTTTCACGATCTCAACTTCGAGCACTACCCGCAAGATCTGCCGCGTGCCGAGCGCCGGTTTTACCGAAACTATTTTCCGGAATATGCTTTCAAAGCCAAACGAATTGCTACAGTATCTGAATATTCAAAACTGGACATCGTAAAGCTATATGGTGTAGAAAAAGATAAAATAGATGTGGTTTACAATGGTGCCAATGAACTGTTTGTTCCGCTGGATGAGGCAACACGCGACGCCACCCGAAAAAAATATACCGCTGGCGCTCCTTACTTTCTTTTCATCGGATCGCTGCACCCACGCAAAAACCTGGCGCGACTTTTCCCGGCCTACGATGCTTTTAAAGCTACCGACAATCAGGGCGTCAAGCTGCTGATAGTTGGAGAAAAAAAGTGGTGGACTTCCGAAATTGAGGATGCATACAACAACATGCAATACCGCGACGAAGTGATCTTCTCCGGGCGACTGCGCGTGGACGAATTACACCACGTGCTGGCCTCGGCACTGGCCACCACTTACGTTAGTTATTTTGAGGGCTTTGGCATCCCCATTGTCGAGTCTTTCTATTGCGATGTGCCGGTAATTACAAGCAACGTAACCTCTATGCCCGAAGTAGCCGGCGACGCCGCCCTGCTGGTCGATCCTTTCTCGGTACCATCCATAACGGACGCATTGCAGCAAATCGCTACCAACGCTGACCTGCGTGAGGATTTGATTATTAAAGGACGCGAGCGACGAAAAATGTTCAGTTGGCAAAAAACTTCCGAGCGATTGTGGTGTTCTATGGAAAAACTTATCGAACAAATCGACTGACACCCTGGTTTCTCTCCACTTTTATCCTTCACACCTTTGGTCTGCTGCCCATTGTTTATGCGCTTTTTGTGCGGGAGAAGGTGGGGGATGATTGATGCTGGCATGTTTTCTAATTCAGAGCACAATTCATCCCCGATCTCAAATCCACAAGCTGTAAGCAGGTGCATAATGCTCACAAAATTTCTCTACTCTGATGATTGCATTCTTACGTAGGACGCCACTCTCCATCCTCGATTACGATATAATGGGGGGGGGGGGGGAATTCACACACACGGAAAATTTGGTTTGCTTTGTCATGATCGCCTAACCTAAATTATAGACTTCTGCATGCCATCCGGGTTTTGTTTTTTGATTAATTCCCATATTTCTTTAAGCTCAAGGATTTGATCGATGTCGTATTTTTTTGTTCCTTCATCCAATTTATTGAAATTAACCAGATTTTTATGTTCCTTTTTTGGTTCGTTCCTTTTGCGATTGTAGCTCCAGGCATAATAATACTTTGTAGCCATCCAACGCCTGTGCTCTTTTTCAGCTAATTGCAACACATTTTGCTGATCATTAAGAAATCCAAAATCGACAGCTGCTTCCCATGGGTTTAGAAAATATCTCGGGTCGGTAAACTGATTCATTGCCCTGAATTTGATAAAGCAATGCTCAACGACCGAACGGTTATCATCACGTATTTCTTCATCCAACAGGTGCCAGGGCAACATCGTTTCCTTCATTTCCGGCAGCTTGCCGGATGGAGTTAAATTAGCATCAACTTTTTCGACATAATCTTTTATTGCCCGTTTTAGCCAGCGGTGATGAACAGCAATGGCAATCTTATCAATATTCAGATCCGTAATATTTTCGTGCTTTGCAACGACGTTAAAAATCTCAACTGTATGGGCGTTTTCTGGTTTTTCAACAGTTATTCCCGACATTACATCTTTTGTAAACCAACGAATTATGGGTATTTTTTTATCAAAAACTTCTACTGCTTTAATTGAATAGGATGCTTGCAAACCATCTGAATCACTACAAATATAAATGATATCAACATCTTCAATATTTTTCCCGGTAGCACATTCCGAAGTAAGGTGGTGGGGATTGAGTTCAACAAAATTTATAAAAAACAACCTTTTCATATCCTTTCGCTTATTCCTCATTTTATTCTCAATCAGATGAATATTCTCTCCCAATAGGGTGATTCTGCTTTTACTACCATTGATGAAATGGCAATTTTGTAAGCAAAGTTTAAGCAGCTCTTCTCCCATTTGACTGAACCCGATTAACAAAATATGAATCGGGGCATCATTTTTTGAAACGACAGGTCTAAACCGATCGGGTGGGTATTGCCTGAAAACATGCCTTGCTGCTAATTCATTAATATTGAATAATTTGATCTGAGTACCCGATTGTAATGAATCTCTATCGCAAATAGGATGAAATTCAAGTAATTCAGCTTTAAGCCGTTCAAAGGTTTTCTTTGCTTCCTTCAGGTCATTTTCAGATGATAACGTCGTTTTGATCTGCTCAGCTAACTTTCGGTGCTCAACCAATTTCTTCCATATTTCGCAATTACGTCGTGCCGGAATTCTAACCATCTCCTGAGTAACCGCTAATTTAAGATCCCGGTTATCGATGTTTGCTGTAACGACAAGGTCAGAATTCCTTTTACTACTCTTCGCAAGGATTGACTTAATATTCGATATAATCGTGAGGTTATTTCTTAAATCAAAACAGCCCGGTGCTTTTTATAATTGGAGAAGGGATTTTGCGTTGTTAAAAATATAAAAAAACAATCCATTGGAACAATAGGTAAAATTAAAGGGAGACATAGAAATGAAGAGTATTAGCAAAGATTGGTTAAGTGCCACATTATCATTGATAAAAGCTAAGGAGTAATGAACAGAAGTTTTACTTAAACCCCTTAATTTATATGTGTTCTAAATAAAAACGCATAAAAAAAGCAACCACAATGGGTTGCTTTATTAAGAAAAATGCTTTATTCGGTTAGTGCGACTAATCGTTTATCGGAAACTCTTCCTCATCGCTGTAGTCGGGACAATCTTTACAGTCGAGGCTGCGGGTGTAAATTTGCATGGCGCTATAACTCATGCCCATACTCGAAAAGCCGCCGTCGTGATAGAGGTTTTGCATGGTCACTTTGCGCGAAAGATCACTGAAGATGGTTACGACATAGTCGGCGCATTCATCGGCGGTGGCATTTCCGAGCGGCGACATTCGGTTGGTAAAATCCATCAGCCCTTCTATGCCTTTCACACCGCTGCCTGCGGTGGTTCGGGTAGGCGATTGTGAAATGGTGTTGACACGGATTCTGCGCTCGCGGCCAAAGATGTATCCAAAGCTGCGCGTAATGCTTTCGAGCAGTGCTTTGGCGTCGGCCATATCATTGTAACGATAAAGCGTACGTTGGGCTGCCACATACGACAGCGCTACCACCGAGCCCCAATTATTGATCGCGTCAAGTTTATACGCTATCTGCATCACCTTGTGAAACGAAACCGCCGAGATGTCGAGGGTTTTCATCAGGTAGTTATAGTTAAGGTCGTTATAAGGATTGCCTTTGCGCACGTTCATCGACATGCCAATGGAATGCAGGATAAAATCGACCTTGCCACCAAAATGCTCCATGGTTTGTTTGATGAGATTCTCGAGGTCTTTCTCGCTGGTGGCATCAGCAGGTATCACCAGCGCACCGGTTTTGGCGGCCAGCTCGTCGAGTTCACCAAATCGCAAAGCCACCGGAGTGTTGCTAAGAACAAATTCAGCGCCTTCCTCGTGGGCACGCTCAGCCACTTTCCAGGCTATCGATAAGTTGTTGAGGGCTCCAAAAATGATCCCTTTTTTTCCTTTTAATAAATTGTAAGCCATAGCGGTATTTTGAGTTTTAATGGATAAATAACAAAGGCAAAAATAAGATAATTTAAAAACAGAAAATGGCGCATATTGTTGCCATCAATTCTGCATCAGCTCGGCGGCGGTGGTCAGAGCTGCGTTGGTAATAGTGGCATCGGAAAGCATCTTGGCTATCTCCGTCACACGTTGTTGCTGGCTTAGCCTGCTAATGGTGGTTTGTGTGGTTTGCCCCGTGGTGCGTTTGCTCACAAAATAATGGGTGGTGCCTCTTGCTGCAATTTGAGGGAGGTGGGTGATGGTAATTACCTGCATCCGTTCGCCCATATTTTGCATGATGGCTGCCATTTTTCCAGCCACCTCACCCGAGACGCCACTGTCGATTTCGTCGAAGATGATGGTGGGAATGAGGTTTTTAAAAGCTATCAACGATTTGATGGCCAGCATCAATCGTGAAAGCTCTCCGCCCGAAGCGATCTTACTCATCTCCATCAGTGTGCCGCCCTTGTTGGCATTAAAAAGAAAAACCACCGTGTCCATTCCGTTTTCGGTGAGTTGGCGCGCCGGTGTTATTTCCACTTTCAGCCGCGCGTCGGGCATCCCAAGCTGGGAAATAGTTTCCACTATCCTTGCTTCCAATCCGGTACAGCCTTTTTTTCGGCTTGCAGAAAGTGCTGTGGCTTGCTCTTGCAGCTTTTTCATCATCAGCTCCAGCTCCTTTTCACCGGCAAATATTTTATCGGCCATCGAATCGTAGTCGTCCATTTTGTGGCGATATTCATCACACACAGCCAGAAGGCTTTCCACATCGGCCACTTTGTGCTTGTGCTGCAACTGATAAATCAGATTTACCCGTTCGGTGAGCGCATCAGCACGAACGGGATTTACTTCCACATGTGCGCCTACTTTGTGAACTTCTGCTGCCAGGTCCATCAACTCCAGGCGGCTGCTCTCGAGGCGTTCGCCAATGGCATTTAGCTCGGCGGAGTAGCTGCGCAATGGTTTATATTCTGTGAGGATTTCTCCAAAAATTTGCTCTATTCCGTTATCGGACTCCAGCAACTGGCTTACATTGAACAGCCGGCTTTTGATCTCTTCGGCATGTTTGAGCATGCCCAGCTCCTCCTCTATCTCCTCCTGTTCGCCCATTGCCGGAGCTACCTTTACAATTTCATCGTATTGATATTTATAAAAATCCTGTTCAGTACGTGCCTGTTCTTCCGCACTGCGCAATATTTCCACCTGCTGCATTTTGCTGCGATACGAATGATAAAGTGACCTGTAACTCCGTAGTTCCCCGATATTATTACAGAAATTGTCGAGAACATCGAGCTGAAAGGCAGCATCCTGCAAAAGAGTAATGCTGTTTTGAGAATGGATGTCGATGAGCAGATCAGCCAACGATTTCATCTGGTTGAGCATCACCGGCGTGTCGTTGACGAAAGCTCTGGATTTTCCGGAAGGCAATATTTCACGGCGCAGAATGGTGAGTTCGGGCTGATAGTCGAGATTGTTTTCTTCAAAAAAAAGCCGCAGGTCTTGTTGGCTGATGTCGAAAATACCTTCTATTATGCATTTCTCATTTTTATCTTTAACGGCCTGCTGATCGGCACGCTGGCCCAGGATAAGCGAGAGGGCTCCCAGAATAATGGATTTCCCCGCACCTGTTTCGCCGGTAAGCACAGAAAAGCCAGCTTCGAAAGAAGTTTCGAGCTGGTCGATGAGCGCATAATTTTTTATGGAAATTTGTTTTAACAATTTCGATATACTACAATGGTTTGCGTGACAAAAGTAACAGAAATTGCCGTGGGAAAAATATCAGGATGCAGCAAGAGATTTATTGGCTGCTGATGATTTTCTGGTAATCGTTGGCGTGTGAGGGGTCTATCTCTTTGAGGATGTTCACGGCTTTGGTTTTGTCCATGGGGGGAGCATCGCTAAAGATGTGGATAAATTCGTCGCGTTTGGCATCCATCACCAGTTGCATGTAAAACAGGCGCGGCTTTTCGCGATGGGCGCGCTGCAGCAACTCCAGAGCCTCCAGAGCACCCTGGCGGCCATTCTCCAGATTATCCGACATCACATCCAATCCTTGGCGATGAAAGATGTACATCGCTTTACGAATATTGGAATAAGAGCTGTTGGTGAGATTTTCGGAAAGCCAATAACGATTCTTCATACTCTCGAAGGCTTTCCAGCCTGACTCACGCGCACTTTGTGCTGTGTTGACGACCTGTTGTGCTTTATCAAAATAGGGCGTGCCTCCCATCGACTGGAAGGAATCGAAATCGAGACCCAGAAAAATGTAGCAATAATAAGCGATCACCGAAGTGAGGTTGGACGAAAAGGAGTTATCGCTGTAATCGATAGACTGCCCCTCCTGCCATTGAAATTGAAAATCGTTGTCGATGTAATTTAAAAGCGGTGAATTATAGGATGTGCCATAAACCGGGCGACGCAGCACCAGATTGATGCGAGCTTTAAACTCATCCGATGAAAGTTCGTCGACGATGGTGATGGCAATGGTTGCTTCTATGCGTTCATCGATTTTGTAGGTGAAGTTGGTCCAGTGCTTTTCATTTACAAATTCGTAAAGACCTTTGCGCAATTCATTAAACTTTTCGCGGTTGGTTTGCTGTATCTGCGGCGCCGAAACCTGCACAGAGGCGTTAAACTCCTGCGCCGAAAGCGTTGCTGCAAAAGCAATTATTGATAAAAATGAAAAAATAGATTTCAACATATCGGGAGTCTGGTAAAATAATAAACAATGTATCGATCGATGCCTGCCAGCGCTAAACCATCGTGGCCACTGCATCCAAAATATCAGCTGCAACTTTCGACTTGGCTTTCAATTCATATTCGGAAACTTTCCGGTTGCGATCGATAAGGGTAATTTTGTTGGTAGCCGTCCCAAAACCCGCACCTTTATCGCGCAAGGAGTTTAAAACGATCATATCCAGATTTTTATTACTTAATTTTTGCAGCGCATTCTCCAGCTCATTTTCGGTTTCAAGCGCAAAGCCGATGAGCAACTGATCCGGCCTCTTCTCTTTACCAAGTTTAGAAAGGATATCCACCGTAGGCTGCAAAATAATTTCGGACGGTTGGTTCTGTTTTTTAATCTTTTCAATAGCGACTTTTTGTGGCTTAAAATCAGCTACAGCAGCCGACATAATGGTAACATCGGCGGAAGCAAAATTATCGGTAACAGCCATCAGCATCTCATCAGCCGATACCACGTCGATGCGCTTAATGCCTGGATGATGGATGCTTTGATGCACCGGTCCGGCAACAAGCGTAACAGTGGCGCCACGCTCGGCTGCAGCTTCTGCCAGGGCAAAACCCATTTGTCCGGAAGATTGGTTGCCAATAAAGCGCACCGGGTCGATGGCTTCATAAGTAGGGCCTGCAGTGATGAGAAAATGCTTGCCGACAAATTGTTGCGCAGCGGCGAAATGCTGCCGAATTATCTCCAGCATCTTCTCGGGCTCCTCCATTCGTCCGGCGCCTGTGAGTCCGCTGGCAAGTTCGCCCACCTGTGGAGCTATCAGTTTGTGGCCGCGGCTAGTGAGCCTTTTAATATTTTCGCCCGTCGAAGGATGTTTGAACATATCCAAATCCATGGCCGGCGCAAAAAACACCGGACATTTGGCCGAGAGATAGGTGGTGAGGAGCAGATTATCGGCCAAGCCGGAAGCCATTTTGCTAAGTGTAGCAGCCGATGCCGGCGCCACCAGCATCAGGTCGGCCCACAATCCCATATCCACATGGCTGTGCCAGGTGCCGTCGGCAGAATCGAAAGGTATAGTCAGTGCCGGGCGACGCGACAAAACAGATAGGGTGAGTGGGGTAACGAAATCGCGGGCATGCTCCGTAAGAATGGTCTGCACTTCAGCGCCTTCCTTTACGAGCAGACGCACCAACAGCGGAATCTTGTAGGCTGCTATGCTGCCGGTAATGCCAATAATTATTTTTTTATTCTTTAGCACTCCTTATTCTAGTATGTCGCTGGCAAGAGGATTGGCAGCCTCTTTGGAAGGATTGCGATAATATACCTGGTCGTCGAGAAACTCCTCAACAGCAAGTAGTGTAGCCTTGGGCAACTTTTCGTAGAAACGGGCGATTTCGATCTGTTCACGATTCTCGAAAACCTCTTCCAGGCTGTCGGTAGTGGTAGCAAACTCCGATATTTTCTTGTTGAGTTCGTCTTTGAGTTCCAGCGAAATCTGGTTGCTACGTTTTGAGATGATGGCCAGGGTTTCGTAGATATTACCGGTTTCTTTATCAAACTGCCGCATCTTTCTTGTTAGGGCAGAAGTTTCAGCTTTGCTTTTTTTGTAATCCATAGTTTTATTTAGGTTATGATGGTTCAACGTCAATTATCAACAGTTCGTCTTCCACCCGCTGGCGCATGCGCTGCACCTCGCTAATATATTTACTTTCGGGATAAAGACTCACAAAATCGAAATAGGCTTTCACGGCAGCCTCATACCGTTCTTTTTTCTTCTCTTCGATGCTCTTGAAAGCAAATTGGTAATAAGATCGGATGATCCTGTAAAGTATCTCTTCTTTAAATTCGGTATCGGGATAATCTTTGAGCATGCCTTCGTACGATACAATGGCTGCACGGTAATCCTCCATTTTATAATACAAATTGGCAATGTTGTAACTTTTCATCTGCAGCTTATAGCGTAATTTGTCTATCAGTTCGTTGGCTTCTTTGGCTTTTTCTCCGAAAGGATATCTGTTAATAAAAAGCTGAAATTCGTCGATGGCTTCACGTGTCACCGTCTGGTCGAGACTATAGCGCGGACTGTCGAGGTACTTGGTGTAGGCTGCCAAAAAATTGGCTTCCTCGGCCCACTGGCTGGAGGGAAAATTTAGCGCAAAGCGTTTAAAATAATAGCTGGCCAGGACGTATTCGCGTTCTTTGTAATAAGCGTTGGCATAGTTAAAATAAAGCTTCTCTGCTTTGGCGGTGCCACGATAGACGGGCATAAGCTGCTCAAAAAGCTGTAAAGCCCTGTAGAAATCGCCCTTCTCGTAATATTCCATGGCTTTTTCGTACTTGGCTTCATTGTCGGTACTTTTGAGAAGTTTCTGATGATTGCTGCACGATGCCATCACCAGCGATGCCAACAGTAACAGAATGAAGATGTTATTTTTAAACATGGGCGCAAAAGTAATACTTTTTGGATGGTTGGGATAACGCACATCATCCTCAATTATTTTTTAAGCCACCTCCTGTGCTGCACACGACCAAAGTTGTAAGGCGAAGAAAACGCCGACAGCATTAAGTTGCCGGTTAATTATTTTAATTTTGCCACGTAAAACAATAATAGCTAATTACATGGATATTTTTGAAAAGTTCACCAACATGGGGCCTCTGGGTCAATACAACCGCGAAGCCTTCGGATATTTTATGTTTCCCAAGCTGGAAGGAGAAATCGAGCCACGCATGAAATTTCTGGGAAAAGAGATGCTCACCTGGTCTCTCAACAATTACCTGGGCCTGGCCAACCATCCCGAAGTACGTAAAGCCGATGCTCAGGCTGCCGCCGACTGGGGCCTGGCCTACCCGATGGGAGCCCGCATGATGTCGGGACACACCAAATATCACGAAGAACTCGAACGCCAATTGGCAGCGTACGAGAAAAAAGAAGATGCTTTCCTACTCAACTACGGCTATCAGGGTATGGTGTCGATAGTGGAATCGCTGGTAAGCCGCCACGATGTTATCGTTTACGATTCCGAAGCACACGCCTGCATCATCGACGGATGCCGTCTGCATTTTGGCAAAAGGTTCGTTTATCCGCACAACGACATGGCCAACCTGGAGAAAGAACTCGAGCGTGCCACCAAAATCACCGACCAAACCGGTGGTGGCATTTTGGTGATAACCGAAGGCGTTTATGGCATGTCGGGCGACCTTGGCAACCTCAGAGATATTGTGAAACTTAAAGATAAATTCCAATTCAGAATATTGGTGGACGACGCACACGGATTTGGTACCATGGGGTCTACCGGCGCCGGAACCAGCGAACACCTGGGTGTGATGGATGAGATTGATATTTATTTCGGCACCTTTGCAAAAGCTATGGCCGGCATAGGCGCTTTTGTAGCCAGCAAGAAAGAAGTGATCGAATATCTGCGCTACAATATGCGCTCACAGATTTTTGCCAAATCGCTTCCCATGCCCATGGTAATTGGAGCCATAAAGCGTCTGGAACTCGTCAAGACCCAACCGCAATTGCGCGAAAATCTCTGGAAAGTGGTCAACGCGCTTCAAAGTGGACTCAGAGAAAAAGGCCTCAACATCGGAAATACTGCTTCGCCCGTTACACCTGTAATGCTTCAGGGCGGCGTAGCAGAAGCCACACACATCACCCACGACCTGCGCGAAAATTACAACATCTTCTGCAGCATCGTTACTTATCCGGTGGTTCCCAAAGGGGTTATCCTACTCCGCCTCATTCCTACTGCATCACATACGATTGAAGATGCCAATTACACCATCAACGCTTTCGCAGAAGTGCGCCGCAAACTCGACGCCGGCGAATACTCCCAGAAAGATATGTTCGACGCACACAAACTTGTTTAGCACCTGACCATTAATAGTTTTAATGATTTCATAATAAAAAAAACCCGTGACCCACACGGGTTTTTTTATCTTTGCCCCCAATCTAAACCAAGCACCTTCTATGGATGTCACAGAAGACGGAAACAAACCTACTGCCCCAAATTCACGGACTACTTTCAGAAATTTAAAACGTGCACGTTCTAAAGATGTCACCGACGACAGAAACAAACGTACTCCCCGAAACTTCCTGATCATTTTCAGCAATTCGCTTTCCTGGCTGGTGATAGCTTTCCTGTTCATGTATCTGATCACGCAATTTGCCGTAGCCATTGCAGCCATGCAATTCGATTTTAACAGTGTCATTTATTACTACTCACTGATTTGGGGCATCGACTCGCGCGCCTGGACGTCAGATGCCGTAAAAATGCTGTACAGCATAGCTCCCGGGTTGGGGTTGTTTTTGGGAATCATGGCTTTGCTCATTTATATACAGATGTACGATTCGCTGGCTTATTTCAAGATTTTCTTCCTGTGGTGCTTTGCCTACGCTATTATCTGGTCGTTTGGCGCCATGCTCGCCGGCACCATCCTCGACAAAGGCTTTGGTTATGTAGTGATGTATTTTTATATAAAAGATACCGGAAAGCTGGTGATGACGCTGATAGCGCTGACCATGCTCCTGCTTGTCTCGACTCTTACAGTGAAATGGTTTTTGTTTTCGGCCAACTCCTATTTTAATCAGCTCAACGAATACAACCGTTCCTTTTTCACCTTTGCGGGAGTTATCCTTCCGCTGATCGCCGGCACATTTATCATGATCCTCGTTAAGCTGCCGAAGATTGCCTACTACGAGTTGTTCGTTCTGCTCACCGGACTGCTTTTTGCCCTGCCCATCCTGTTGCGTTATAAAAGTATGCCCACGTTTTTCTTCGACGAATTCCCCATCACCATCAAGCTCGACAAAGTGGCCCTTGTCAGCGCCATCATTTTTCTGATTGCCTTTAGAGTGGTCTTTGAATTTGGAATACGGATAAGTGTTTAATAAAGAAATCCCTGCGCTGCTATCCTCCCGCTAAACTCAAGAATTAAACATCAGGAAGTAATCCTGCCCATGGTTCCTGAAATTACATGTATTTCGAACACATCTTCGGGTTTTGGGTCTTCGTTGTTTTTGTTGTAATAAATCAGCCGCAGCAGCGTATTGCCGGCACTTTTAGTTTTAAAGATAAAAGTGTACGTAGCATCCCGGCTCCCATCACTGCTTTTGGATTTTATGACAGCCTCTCCCACCTGCTCAAGAACCGAACGATCCAAACCTACCGTCTTCCAAAGAAATCCTGCCTTCGGGTTGCCTTTGAGCTGCACCTCGAATTGCGCGCCAATGGAATACTCAACAGTGGATCCGTTGTCGCTCTCGGTGAGCGGTGAAACCTCGCAGCCGGTGAGCATCAATACCATCATTGCAAAGAATAGAGCCGGGAAAATTTTATTTTTCATAATCATGGGTCTTGAGATTATACCATTATAAAAGCTTGGTTTTTAATTTTGTTTAATAAGATTACCGAAACATCAACTGCCCGGTCGATTTCAGAAAAGGCCACGGTGGCAATGATGTGATCATTTTTAGGTCGTTGGTTAAGCCGCCTTTCTCATCCAGAAAGTCGAAGAGCCGCGCCATGGGATTATTTTGGTACATTTTAGAGAAAAGCAACTCAGCCTTCTCAGGATCGTTTTTCAAAATATTGAGCAACACAGCATCATAAAACCTGTAGCGCAAAGTCGAAACTGCCGGTATCGCCGGACTTTTCCCGGCAGCCAGCGCCGCCGCCACCTTTTTTGTATGTGCTTGTAAGCGCATAAAAGTATAACCCGACGAGGGCTTCGAGCTGCCACCTGCCGATCCGGTTGGCACAATATGCCGTCCCTGCGTCACCGGAAAATGATAATTCGTCATGGGAATCACACCAAACTCGTCGTCGATGATGCGATACAATTTTATCTTCAGCACTTCGTCTATGTAGGTTTTGATGGCAGAATCGTATTCGGACTTTGGCAGTAAATGCTCCGAAAACAGCGTGTACTCAACCAGCGCCTGCCTGGAATTATGTGGGATCACGTAAAAAAATCGCATTGCACCCTGCTGGGGCGTCCTGAAATCGAACATCGTAAAACTGCTGGCATCAAAAACCGGATCGTCAGTTTCGATCACCCATCCTTTGAAATGCTGCCGCAGATACAATGATTTTCCGGCCGCAGCCAGCACATCTTTTTCTTTATAAATACTCGTAAAAATCCAGCTTGCGCTAAAGCTGCCCTGATCGGTAACGGCTGTGACGCCATCGGGCTGGTCTTGCAGCTCTTCGATATTAGCGGTCAAAAATTCAAAGTTGGGAAAAGCTGCCAGCGAATTGCGGATAAAGTTATAAAAGTCGATGCCCCGGATCACGGAATACTGGTGGCTGCCCATCGAAATTCTTTGGTTGAAATAACGGCTGAAAAAATCCAATTTATCAAAACGATAGCTTACGATTTCTTCAAATGGCGTGGCCTGGCGATGCCAAAATCCCCAGGTGCGGTCGTTGTTTTGTTTTTTGTCTTTGTCGATGATAAGCACGCTGGCATTGGCTTTGGTGGTCTGACTCAGATACCAGGCCAGGCTCAGTCCTGCAGCGCCGCCACCGGCGATTATATAATCATAGTTTTTCATCACAGAGGGATTTCAATCATTAACAATGCAAGCGCATCTTCCGCGCGGCCATCGTCGAGCCATTGCTGCGCCAATCGATGCAGCTGATACTCGAGCTCCACGGATTCGTCCTTAAGCGTTTTAAATAATAGTTTCACATCCTTCGACTGCCGGATTCGTTTGATGTCTTCCGCTTCAGGCATCGTTTCGATATTTCCCAGCTGCCCCAAATGGTTGCCGGTAAGTATTTTGCTCAGCCTGATGTGCTCGGGCAGTTGGTCGATGCCCATGCCCAGCCGCATCAACGGTTTCGCTACTTTGAAAAGGCTTTCGCCAAATGCTTTTACATAATAGTCGCCTGTGTGTCGTCCTACCAGCCTTATCTTATTGGCGTCGGGGGTGTCGTTTTCGTCGAGAATATTCTCATGCACATGGATCATAGTGATTTCGCAGATCACCAGATTGGCCGCGCCGCCGCCGTCGCCGGTTTCGATCACCTGCCTCACTTTGCATTCAAACTGAACGGGTGATTCTTTCACACGAAAAGGGCGGATAGTTTCCGATGGTAAAGGCGTAAAACCGGCTTTTATAAATTCGTTAACACCTTTGGCATACTCGGTACTTGCCAGACTTGCCTGCTGCACGATGTCGTAGTTCACCACGTTGATTACCACCTCGGGAACCTCTTTGATATTTTGGTAGGTATGTTTGGTCGTGTTGTCGCGCCCGCGCCGCGATGGCGAAAAGATGAGTGTGGTAGGATTAACACCAAAAGCATTGAAAAAGCTGAAAGGTGACAGATTGCTGTTGCCTTGTGCATCCACGGTGCTGACAAATGCAATGGGGCGCGGTGCCACAGCTCCCAGAATAAAGCGGTGAAGTGCTGTGGTGGCGAGCGTTGAAGGAATTATCTTTTTTATCATTTCTGTTTTTATGTACAAACACTACAAAGGTTTTGCCGGCAAAATCGTTGTGCGGCTTTCGCCAAATCCAATTCTGACGCCGTCCTTTTCGGCATGAGCGCGCAGAATGATGGTGTCGTTGTCGTTGATAAATTTGCGTTGGGTGCCGTCGGGCATGGTGAGTGGTTTTGTTCCACGCCAACTAAGTTCCAGCATCGAACCGTATTGTTCCGGCTCCGGCCCGCTCAGCGTTCCGGAAGCGTACATATCGCCCACGTTGATGTTGCAGCCGTTGATGGTATGATGCGCGAGTTGCTGAAAAACATTCCAATACATGTATTTAAAGTTGGACAGACACACGCTGTGCGCCGGAAAGTCATTGGTTTCTATCAACACCTCCAGATTCACATCAAAGTTCATTGCTCCTGAAAACTGAAGATAGGGCAAAACTTTGGGTTCCTGCTGTGGCCCCTCAACGCGGAAAGGTTCCAGCGCATCGAGGGTTACGATCCAGGGCGAAGCCACGCTGCCAAAGTTCTTGGCCAGAAATGGTCCCAGTGGCACATATTCCCATCTCTGGATGTCGCGGGCCGATAGATCATTAAAAAGCACCAGTCCAAAAATGTGTTCTTCTGCATGCGGTAGCGAAACGCGGCTGCCCAGATCTGTGGTTTTCCCAACCACAAAAGCCATCTCCAGCTCAAAATCGAGCTGACGAGTAGCTTCCAGAATCGGAGCAGGATCGTCGTTGCTTTTGGTCTGACCCACAGGCCGATGGATATTAGTACCTGAAACGACAATTGACGAGGCCCGCCCATGATAGCCCACCGGCAAATGACGCCAGTTGGGAAGCAAAGCATTGTCGGGATCGCGAAACATCGAGCCAACATTGGTAGCATGCTCTATGCTCGAATAAAAGTCAGTATAGTCAGTTATACGCACGGGTAGAAGCATTTCCACCTCCTTCACATCATAAAAGATGTCTTCTTTAAAATCTTCGGTATTCCATATCTCTTCGTTCTGCTTGTCGAACATTGCAGAAATCTGATCACGCACTGCCCGCCACACCGGCCTTCCCAACGAAATAAAATCATTGAGCACAGGTTGCGAAAAAACATCTTTGCTGATGCCGGCATCTTTAAAATAGCCTTTACTGGCGATGGCAGCCAGATCGATCAAATGGTTGCCGATACGAGTACCTGCACGCGGAGTAGTACGATTTTTGGGTTTAAAAATTCCGAAAGGAATATTTTGTATCGGGAAGTCGCTGTTGCGCGGCACTTTGAGCCACGACTGCAACGATGTGTTGTTTGCTTTAATCATATCAGTGTTTTTCTATAATATTCAAAATTCGAAATTCCTTTCAAAAAGCTGGCTTCGACTTGGTCCGGCTTGGTTCGACTACGCTCACCAACCAACGCTCATCAACCGACGCTCAGCCACCACAGCAACAAACCGCAGCCACAGCAGGGCAGGATTTATTCGATATTCAAGATTCAAAATTCAGTATACAAAATTCGATTTTTATAATGTTCCCCTTCGCTCCTGTTCCAGCTCTATCGACTCAAACAGCGCCTTGAAGTTGCCTTTTCCAAAGGAACGTGCTCCTTTTCGCTGGATGATTTCGTAGAAAACTGTGGGACGGTCTTCTACCGGGCGGGTAAAAATCTGCAGCAGATAGCCTTCGTCGTCGCGGTCGACCAATATCCCCAGCTCTTTGAGTGGCAGCAGCTCTTCGTCGATTTTGCCCACGCGCTCCAGCAAAGTCTCGTAATAGGTATTCGGAACACGCAGAAACTCCACGCCACGGTCGCGCAATTCGGTTACCGTCTTTACAATATTGTCGGTAGCCATGGCTACATGCTGCACACCCGAACCGTGGTAAAAATCGATATACTCTTCGATCTGCGATTTCTTTTTGCCTTCGGCAGGCTCGTTAATCGGGAACTTGATGCGCTCGTTGCCGTTTGACATCACTTTGCTCATTAGAGCTGTAAATTCCGTCGAGATATCTTTATCGTCAAACGAAACGATTTGTTTGAATCCCATCACGTCAGCGTAAAACTGCACCCATTTATTCATCTCACCCCAACCGACGTTGCCCACCATATGATCCACATATTTTAATCCCACCGACGATGGCTTGTACAGTGGATCCCATTTCTGATAGCCAGGTAAAAACACGCCTTTGTAATCTTTGCGCTCGACAAAAATGTGCACGGTATCGCCGTAGGTATGAATGCCGGCGGTGACGACTTTTCCATTTTCATCCTTTTCAGTTTTTGGTTCAAAATAGGATTTGGCTCCGCGCTTCGTGGTTTCTTCGTACGATTTGCGTGCATCGTCCACCCACAGTGCCACCACTTTTACACCGTCGCCGTGAAGTTTGACGTGCTCGGCAATGTCGCCATTGGGCGTAAGTGCTGTGGTGAAAATAAACCGGATTTTGTCCTGCTTCAGTACATACGAGGCACGGTCTTTCAGTCCTGTCTCCAGTCCGGCATACGCCAGTGGCTGAAAGCCAAAAGCTGTTTGGTAATAATGCGCAGCCTGGCGGGCGTTGCCTACATAAAATTCGACATAATCAGTTCCGTTGATCGGAAGGAAATCTTCTTCCAGTTTGTATTTTGCCATTAGGTTTTTGTTGTTATAGTTTTGAGTATTGCTTTGTTATTCGTTATCAATATTTTAATGATTGATCTTAATCATTTTCAATCCAACTTTTGTAATAGTTTTTGTCTTCAATCTCTAAAGCTTCCGTTGTAAGCTTCAAAGGACGGAAGGTATCGACCATCACAGCCAGCTCACCGGTTTCTTTTTTGCCAATACTTTTTTCGACGGTTCCGGGATGAGGCCCATGAACGATGCCAACGGGATGCAACGAAATCATTCCCTGCACCACATGTTTGCGGCTCATAAAGTCGCCATCCACATAATAAAGTACCTCGTCGCTATCGACGTTGCTGTGGTTGTAAGGCGCAGGCACCGACTGCGGATGGTAGTCGTAAAGCCGCGGCACAAAGGCACAAACCACAAAAGAGGAAGTCTCGAAAGTTTGGTGAACAGGTGGCGGCTGATGCACGCGCCCGGTAATAGGCTCGAAATCGTGAATGGAAAAAGCATACGGATAAAGGTAACCATCCCACCCCACCAAATCGAAGGGATGCGTTTGGTTATGATAAGGCCAGATGGTATCGTCGCGTTTTATTTTAATAAGAAAATCACCTGTTTTATCATGTGTTTCGAGTTGCTGTGGCTTGCGGATGTCGCGCTCACAAAAGGGCGAATGTTCCAGAAGCTGGCCGGCATGGTTCACGTAGCGTTTTGGAAAGCGAAATGGCTCTTTGGACTCGATAATGAAAAGACGGTTGTCGCTGCCATCAAATTCAAACTGATGGGTAACGCCTTTAGGGATGATCAGATGATCGCCATATTCAAAAGGAATATTTCCGTACATACTTTTCAAAATCCCTTTGCCACGATGGACAAACACCAGCTCATGGGCGCCTGAGTTTTTATAAAAATAATCCGTCATCGATTTGCGCGGGGCTGCCAGGGCCAGGTACACGTCATTATTCACCAACACATATTTACGGCTCTCCAGATAGTCGTCGGCAGACTGCACATCAAAACCCAGAAAACTCCGGTGCTGCATATTTTTATCAATAGCGATGTTGGGAGCTACCGAATAGGAAGCATCGATACTCGTTACGCGCGTAGGCTCGTGTGTGTGATAAACCAAGGAATAAACATCCGAAAAACCCTCAGTCGAAACAAGCTGCTCAGCGTAAAGACTTCCATCAGCTTTGCGAAATTGTGTATGACGTTTGTGGGGAATCTTTCCAAGAGTATGATAATGTGGCATAGCGGATAATTTATTTAGAACGAATTTGAATTGCAAAAGTAACCAATGCCGCCGCTCTGTGCCTGCTTCAAAAATTAAAAATTGTTAACCCTGCACCTGTCTTTTCTGTAAAATTTTGGAAGATGCTTTCGCCAGCTAATTAAACACCAGCATAACAGTGATTTAGAACTTTGTCTAATTCCTGAAGGCATATCTTTCAATAAGTTAACTTTTTAAACAAAAAACTAAACCAGGCTGTTGAAGGTTATTAATCAGAAATTTATTATTCACTATAAAAACTTATAATAATGGCACTTAGCACAATGAAAGTATCAACGAACATAAAACAGGGTTTTAAGACCCTTGTCAAAGCTTCAAACCATGAATTTATTATTGACCAGCCCACATCCGCCGGCGGCGAAGATGCAGGCCCAAACCCGCTGGAGTTATTTCTCAGCTCTTTGGGAGCATGCATTTGCGCTATCGGACGCATAATTTCTACCCAGCGCAGGTTGAATATTAAAGAAATCAACGTGGACGTAGAAGGCGACCTCGACAAAGATTATCTGATGGGAAAAACTACCGAAGGACGTGCAGGATTTACCAATATCCGCTCCTATGTAACCATCACCGCCGAGCTCACCTCTGAACAAAAAGAACAACTTATCAGCGAGATCTCAAGTCGCTGCCCTGTTGCCGATAACCTCCTGAATGTATCGATTATTAGCCCAAAACTGGTACTAGCATAATCGAGCGTTTCGCCTCATAAAAAAGCCGGTGCAGCATATTGTCTGCACCGGCTTTTTCTTTATAAATTCTATAATTTAGTTTGCTAATTTTTGGAAAAATCCGACAGGTTGGTGCGGATGGTGATATAGTTGGGCGAACCATTGAGATGATAAGTAGCCCGCGAATATTCAATCTGAAACTTGGAAATCTTTAATCCCAACCCCCACGAAAATCCTACCGTTCCCATTTTATTATAAACACCCATCTCCTGACGCCGCTGATAGTTGTAACCTACTCTGAGGGAGAAATATTTGCTCGGGATAAACTCGCCGCCAATCACAATGTGGCGCATTGCTTTATCAGCAAAATCCGCAAAGCCATCCTTTTCGTTCACCTCGCCGGTGATGGGATCGATCTGCTGATCTGGATCGTTGGGATC
The DNA here is from genome assembly GCA_035647615.1 of Bacteroidales bacterium. Classification (NCBI taxonomy): domain Bacteria; kingdom Pseudomonadati; phylum Bacteroidota; class Bacteroidia; order Bacteroidales; species Bacteroidales bacterium. Next base: position 132,406 of record DASRND010000036.1, read on the forward strand.
TTTATAAGTCAAATCCCATTTTTGCAGATTGGTGAGCAAAATAGAATAGCGGAAAGGCAGGTGGCGAAGCCGTTGCGAAACGCCAATATTGATCTCAAAAGGCAATCTTTCGTAATTTCCCGAACGATAAGGCTTGAGCTGGCTGCCGATATTACGTGCTACCAGCGAAACCGTCAATTGCTGCTCAGGATTATAATAGCTTCCGGCCACATCCACCGCCACACCAAACGACTGATAATCTTCCAGTCCGGAATAGATTAGCTTCAGATTGGCTCCGATCGAGAACAACGAATCAAGGTCGCGCCCCCACCCTATGTTCAGCGCCAGGTCGTTGGCCGTAAATGTTCCAAAGGTTTGTCCTGCCGCATCGGCATAAGTAAACTCGCCATAGTTGAGGTACTGCATGGTGGCCACATAAGTTCCTGTTTTATTAAAGGTGCGCGCATAGCTGGCAGCGCCGTAATTGATGTCGGCGTAGTAATCCACAAAACTCAGTGCCAGATTGTTACTCATTTCAGGGCTAATCAACGAAGGGTTGAACAAGGCCTGGGTGATGTCGCCATCTTTCACAGCCAAAAAATTACCACCCATTGCTGCTGCCCGGGCCGAAACAGGCACATTCAGGAAACGGTACACGCCATCGCCACCAATCTGACTCTGGGCTGAATATCCACAAAACAGCAATATGCTAACAAAAAAAAGGATGAGATATTTATTCATAGTCACCAGTAAAACAGGTTTAAAAATGGATGTTTGGCAAACGCGCAGATTTTTGTAAAATTGTTGACAAAATCCTAAAGATGACAATTCACACGCTTGGGTTGCGCCATGCAATACAAAATGATCCTCTGATGTAAGCAAAGCTAAAAAGACAATCGTTGAAATTCTGAAACAAAGCTCCGGGCCACAAACACCAAATTACAAATTTCAAACGCCTGAAAGTTTGGCCTATTGAGGTTTGGATATTGAATTTTATTTGACTTTTATCTTATTTATTTTTGGAATTTCCCGATCTGGTCTTTATGGTGCAGCCAATGGCTTTTGTAAAGTTAGGGCGTGGATTTTTGCCTCTTTGAAGGTCTGCCAGTGCATCTTCCACATAATACTGCTCCACCTCGTCGGCATTCTGGAAGTTGTCGTCGATAGCGCCGATATAGGCTACCTCGAAATAGTTACCACGGTTCATCAGCAAAAAGACGTGCGGGGTGCGTGTGGCGCCATATTCAGGAAATACCTTTTGGCCTTTATCAAAAAGATACGGAAACGGGAAATCTTTTTCCTGCGCACGTTTTACCATTAGTTCAAAAGAATCTTCGGGTTCCAGCGTCGGGTCGTTGGGATTGATGGCAATGACCGGATAACCCTGCGGTGCATATTTTTGATGCAGCGCGATGATGCGGTCTTCGTAAGCTACCGAATAAGGACAATGGTTGCAGGTAAAGATCACGATGGCGCCCTTCTGATTGTCGTAATCCGACAAAGAAATCACACGACCATCTACATTTTGGAGCGTGAAATTCATGGCTTTGTCGCCAACCTCGTAGCCATCCTGAGCGAACGTTGCGCCTGAAGCCAATATTCCGATAAGGAGTATTAAAAGCTTAGTTTTCATAATTTTAATTTTTAATGATGATGAATAAAAATCTGATTTTTTATTTAATAAATTTCTGCACCTCGGCCTCAAGTTCACCAGCGGTAAAGGAGCGTTCGTAAAACATACGCTGGTTGTTGCGATAAACCAGAGTAGCCGGAATAGCTCCGCTCCACTGCGGGCTTACACGATCGATCCACTCGTTGCTGCGGGGATCGTTGAGCAGCACTACCTGCGATTGTATTTTTTTATCTTTAATAAAAGGGAGCAATCGGCTTTCGTAATTTTTGATAAAATCGAGACTCACCAACAGCACTTTTACCTTTTGATCATGATATTTTACATTTAAATATTCAAAAGCAGGCAGCTCGGCCACACAGGGTTTGCACCAGGTAGCCCAAAAATTTATAAAATAAGTGGTGTCGTTTTGCTTTTGCAGCAAAGGATGCAAACCTTCAAAATCGTAAACAGGCACTTGCTCGTGTGGCTGTGCATATGCAGCAGCGGCCGCAAGAAGAAAGAGTGATATTAAAATGACCTTTGACATATCCGGCAATTTGAGTGTAACCAAACGTGCACCCCATCCAAAATGTTTACCACACTCATTCCATTATAAAAATATCACCCCAACAGAGAACCTTTTAAAAACCAAATCCGTTTTGCATCATAAAAAACAGATCACCAACTCCTAACCAAATGAACAGCCGGCGGCAAAGCCGTGTTAAAAGAACCGTTAACCGCAGCAGGCGGCATAGCTAAACAAACCAACGATGCAACAACAGCGCGAAATGGAACTCACGATTAAAGATGAAAGTTCTGATTTTCGGATTAAAAAATATCCCTATTTTCGCGCCACTAAATCAAAATCATGAAATTCATTTCTGATCTGGGAAGATATCTTTTGTTGATGAAACAGGTATTCGTCAAGCCTGACAAGGTGCGAATATTCTTTCGTCAGATACTCATCGAGATACAAAATCTGGGTATCGACTCGCTGGGTATCACCATCATCATCTCCGTTTTTGTAGGCGCTGTGGTGGCCATCCAAACTGCCTACAACATCGACTCACCCTTAATCCCGCTCACCATGGTCGGATTTACCGTGCGGCAGAGCATCATCCTGGAGTTTTCGCCCACCATGCTCAGCCTGGTACTTGCCGGCAAAGTAGGCTCACGCATTGCCTCCGAGATAGGCACCATGCGCGTTTCCGAACAAATAGACGCCCTGGAAATCATGGGCATCAACCCAGCCAACTATCTGATTCAGCCCAAAGTTTTTGCATCTATTTTTATCAACCCCATTTTGATCGTCTTCAGCATTGCCTTCGCCTTGTTTGGCGGCTACCTGGTGGCACTCACCACCGACGTGGTCACCACGCACGACTATGTTATTGGATTGCAAAGCTGGTTCGACCCCTACACCATTACTTACGCGCTGATCAAAACGGCGGTTTTTGCTTTTATCATCGCCTCGGTGTCGGGCTATCAGGGATTTTATACAAAAGGAGGCGCGCTGGAAGTCGGCGCTGCCAGCACCCGCGCTGTTGTTTACAGCAGCATCCTTATCATCACTTCAAACCTTATCCTTACCAAACTTCTACTGGCATGATCGAAGCGCGGAATATCAACAAATCGTTTGGTGACAACCATGTACTGAAAGACGTTACTGTAAAGTTTAGAAAAGGAATTACCAATCTGGTGATCGGCCAGAGCGGCTCCGGCAAAACCGTTTTGCTAAAATGCTTTGTGGGTCTACACGAAGTCGACAGCGGTGAAATCCATTACGGCGATCGCATCTTCTCTAATATGACCTGGAACGAACGAAAAGAAATCCGAAAAGAAATAGGCATGCTATTTCAGGGAGGCGCGCTGTTTGATTACATGACTGTGGAGGAAAACGTGATGTTTCCACTAACCATGTTCAGCAAAATGACACTAAAAGAACGGCTAGATCGCGTCAACTTTTGCCTGGAACGGGTTAATCTGCCCGGAGTAAACAAGCTCATGCCCAGCGAGCTGAGCGGCGGAATGGTAAAACGTGTTGCCATTGCACGCGCCATCGTTATGGAGCCTAAGTATCTTTTTTGCGACGAGCCCAACTCAGGTCTCGATCCGCAAACCTCCAACGTAATCGACAAATTGATTAATGAACTCACTCAGGAATTAAATATCACCACAGTAATTAATACCCACGACATGAACTCGGTGATGGAAATCGGCGACCACATCCTCTTTATCAACAAAGGCCAGGTGTGGTGGGAAGGCAATAAAGAGGAGATTTTGACCACGGGCAATCAGGAAATCAACGACTTTGTGTTTGCCAGCAAATTAGCTCAAAAAATAAAATGACATTCAACTACCTCGATCTGGTGCTCGCGCTGCCTATCGTTCTGCTGGCGATAATGGGATTTCGCAAAGGATTGATAAAAGAGCTGGCCAGTCTGGCCGCACTTATTTTGGGAATCTATCTGGCAGTTATGTTTTCGGATATAGTTGCCGGCTGGTTGATAAAATATGTCGAAATCAGTCATCGCTGGATTTTTATCATCGCTTTTATTCTCACCTTTGTGGCAGTGGTGCTGCTTGTGTCGCTGCTCGGCCGCGCGCTCGACAAGATTGCTTCGCTGGCCCTGATGGGCATTATCAACCGGGTTCTGGGATTGCTCTTTGGAATCTTCAAAGGGATCTTTATTATGAGCGTGTTCATTTTGTTGTTTAATATGATCGACATCAAAGAAAACATCCTCAAGTCTGATGTTAAAAATAAATCGCTGCTCTACCGCCCGGTGGAAACTGTTGCACCTTTTGTACTCAAAAACATCACCAACCTCACCTTCGACAATCCTCCACCGGATAAAGTTAAAGGCCGCAACAAGCGCCTTGATCAGATGGTAAGAATAGAAGCGTTTTAATTCAGGATTGCTCCGTAAGGATGGATCAAATGAGAAGTGTCGTTTTTAAATATTCTGACCAAAAAAATCACCCTTGCGACTGCCTAATATCACTCACAGGCGATTTGAACATCCCGGCCACATGTGCTATCTGATCTTTGGAAGCCAGAAAAAATAAAATATCATTTTCGTGAAGAATGAATTTTTCGGGGGGATTTGCGATGATATGATTACCGCGGCTTACAGCCAGCAAATTGAGACGGTGCTTACTTTTTAATTCTAATTTGGCCAGATTTTTTCCGTTGACTGCCGCCTGCGCACCCACCTGGATGGTATTGATGCTGACATCAGGAACTTTTACAGAGAGTTTTTCAACTCCTGTATTGTTCACCGATAAACTTCTGAACATTTCATATCCATCCGATCGCACCATTGCCACAAGTTTTTCGATTTTTTCAATAGGCACCAGGTACTTGGCCAATACGCGTGTAAAAATCTCGATAGATGTTTCGAACTCTTCAGGAATTACCTCATTAGCACCCAGCTGATAATAGTCCTGCATCTCGGTAAGAAAACGAGCACGTATAATAATGTGTAAATGCGGATTGAGACTGCGCGCTAACTGGGTAATGCGCCGGATTACCGGAGAGCCAGGCAAGGTAATCACAAGCACCATTGCATCCTGGATATGTGCATGCTTGAGCACAACTTCCTGCGAGGCATCGCCAAAAAGTATGGGTATTCCTTTGTGCTTTTCTTCGCGCACCGTCGACGGGTTCATTTCGATGATGCGGTAAGGAATACTTGCAAACTGCGCTGCCCTGGCTACATTGCGACCATTTACACCATAACCTACAATTACCAGATGATTTTCGACAACCTCCGGCACTTCTTCGGGCGCTTCGGCACCCGAACCTGAAATGAGCCATCGTGGCAGCGGCAGCCGGCTGGCAGCCTGACCGATGCGAGGAGCTGCAGCTATAATAAAAGGTGTAACAGCCATGGTTAGCACCGAAACACTCAAAAACAACTGGTAATTAACCTCGCTGATCAAACCCATTGCCTGGCCATCGCGCGAAAGAATAAACGAAAACTCCCCCACTTGGCTAATCATCAATCCCACCATGAGCGAGGTACGCAGCGGAAATCCCAGAACCAGGCTGGCCAGGGTAGCAATGAATGTTTTTGCAACGATTACTCCCAAAGTGAGCACAAGGATAATGACAGGATTTGCAATAAAATATCCTACATCGAGCAACATGCCGATAGAGACAAAGAAAAAGCTGGTGAAGACATCCAAAAATGGAAGAACATTACCAAATGCCTGCTGGCTGTAGTCGCTTTCGCTAATAATAAGCCCGGCCAGAAATGCTCCCAGCGCCAACGAAAGCCCGGCCAGAGAGGTAAGATAAGCCACCGACAATGCCAGCACGATGATGGTAAGAAGAAAAAGCTCGCGGCTGCGTGTCTTCACCACCTGATACAAAAACCTGGGGACAACATATCTGGCTCCCAGAAAAACAATCAGCAGCACGCCAAGCACTTTGGCTAAAACTTCTAAAACATTGCTGCTTTCGCCGCCACCACTTGCCAAAAATGGCAACACCAAAATCATCGGCACAATTGCAATATCCTGAAAAATAAGAATGCCCAATGTTGTACGGCCATGTGGCGTAATGAATTCACCGCGCTCCTGCAACAACTTCAGCACGATGGCTGTGCTGCTGAGCGCCATCAAGAACCCCATAAACAACGACTCCGAAAACCCTTCACCCTGATGAACACCCAACAAATCGAGATGCATAACGCCGTAGAAAAAAAGGATACTCAAAACCACCTGAAGACCGCCACCGATCATCAGCGTTTTACGCATCTTTAGCAGGCTTTTCAAAGAGAATTCTATGCCGATGGTAAAGAGCAAAAGAATTACGCCAATCTCTGCAAGCATCTCAACCTCATGCACGCTGCTGATCATCGAAAAACCATTTGGACCGGCCAAAACCCCGGTTGCCAAATAGCCAATAATGGGAGGAATACGCAATCGTTGACAAACAAAAAGCACCAGCACTGCTATGCCGAAAAGAAGGGTAATATCTTTGAATATCAATAGATCCATGCAACTTTTATTTGGTACAAAAATACATCATTCAGTCATTTTGCGCTTTTTTTGAACTGCAATATTAGTAAAGCCTTTGTACTTTTTGACCAATCAAAAAAAATGTTATTTTACACTTCTTGTGTCTGGTAAAGTTATACTTTCGGAAACTTTGTTCTTTCAAAAATTGCTTAAAGGAATAGTTTTTTGAGCCTCAAAGATAGCATAATGATAAGGTGGAATCAGGTACAACAAAACCGGAATACGATTAGCGAGAGCAAAAGAAAGTTAGATTTTTTTTGGCTACATATTAAGAAATCTCCGAATGTTGATTAATCATTTCATCTTAACCTTCTTGGTGACTAAAAAACGAAGAGGCGGGTTTTTCACCTTAACCTTTTATATTGAAAAAGCAAGGAAAGAAAAAAGATTTTATTCACTATTTTTAATAGACTTTTGTTGACAAATTTGGGAGTCACGGCAAGCAGCATTCCGTTAACCTTTTCCAAGCCAGACTATTTTTTCGATTTAATAATAAGATAAACAACAATAACAGTGGTTGATCAGAAAGATAATATTGCAGTAAAAGTATGGAACAATTGTCTGAGGATCATCAAAGACAACATCAACAATCAAAGTTTTAAAACATGGTTTGAACCTATCAATCCGGTACGACTTGTTGATGATGTGCTGACCATTCAGGTGCCGAGCCAATTCTTTTACGAATGGTTGGAGGAGCACTACATCGACCTGCTTCGACGTACCATAAAAAAAGAGCTGGGTACTAACGGACGTTTGGAATACAGCATCGTAATGGACAACTCCTTCAACCGCAAGCAGGAACCTCATACAATTATCGTTCCTACCTCCAGGCGCAGTGGAACGCGTTCCCAGGATGTAAGTATGCCCTTTAGAATCAACACGCACGGCAAAGAAATCCCTGATCCTTTTGTAATTCCCGGCATACAAAAAGTAAAAGTCAACTCACAGCTTGTCGAACGCTATACATTCGATAACTTTATCGAAGGCGATTGCAACCGTTTGGCGCGCTCGGCGGGTTTGGCTATTGCCAAAAATCCAGGAAAGACAGCCTTCAATCCGCTATTTCTTTACAGCCGGGTGGGGCTGGGCAAATCGCATCTGGCGCATGCGATCGGTCTGGAAATAAAAGAGAAATTTCCGGACAAAACTGTACTTTACGTTACCGCCGACCAATTTATGACACAATTCATCGAGTCGGTGCGCAACAACAATACGAATGATTTTACCAATTTCTACCAGCTCATCGATGTATTGATCATCGACGATATTCATTTCCTTTCGGGAAGAGTAAAAACTCAGGACATATTTTTTCACATCTTCAATCAGCTGCATCAGCATAGCAAGCAATTGATAATCACCAGCGATAAGCCACCTGTAGAAATCGATAATATGGAAGCACGTCTGCTGTCGCGCTTCAAATGGGGACTTACGGCCGATCTGCAATTGCCCGATCTGGAAACGCGTATTGCTATACTGCAAAAGCGTCTTTATAGCGACGGGATTACTATGCCCGACAACGTGGTGGAATATCTGGCCTACAGTGTCACCTCCAACATCCGGGAGCTCGAAGGCGCCATGATTTCGATACTTGCGCAGGCTTCGCTCAACAAAAAAGAGATCACCCTGGAGCTGGCCAAGCAGATTGTGGATAACTTCATTAAGCACACCAACAAGGAAATATCCATCGACTACATCCAGAAAATTGTTTCAGAATATTTTGGTCTCAGCGTCGAAACCATGAATTCTAATACCCGAAAACGTAACATAGTGCAGGCGAGGCAACTCTCTATGTTTTTTGCAAAAGAACACACCAAAGCTTCACTCACTTCCATCGGACTGCACTGTGGCAATAAAGACCATGCAACCGTGCTGCATGCCTGCAAAACGGTAAAAAATCTGCGCGACACCGACAAGAGCTTCCGCGGCTATGTGGAAGACCTTCAAAAGCGAATCAAGCTTTAGCTAAAATCCTAAGTTGTCATGTACAAAATTCTTATGGTATGTTTGGGAAACATTTGCCGTTCGCCACTGGCTGCCGGCATTTTGAGCCATAAGATGAAAATGCATGGCATTGATGCGGAGGTGCATTCGGCCGGAACTGCCGGCTACCACATCGGCGAACCTGCCGACATACGTTCCATAGAAACAGCACGAAAACACAACATTGACATCACCAGCCATACCGGCAGGCAATTTCATACAAATGACTTCGACAGCTACGACACCATTTACGCCATGGATCAGGAAAACTACCGGAACATCCTGAACAAAGCCCGCAACGAAAAAGACAAAGCCAAGGTAAAATTGCTGATGAATGAAGCACTGCCACACGAAAATCTGGAGATTCCCGATCCTTATTATGGAGGCCCAGAAGGTTTCGAAAATGTGTATCGGATGATCAACATGGCCGGCGATGAGATCATCAAGAAAATTAAAAAACCAACATCCTGATGCCTTCAAGCGCAAGACCCACGCTACAACAAATAGAACAGGCGGCCGCACGAATAGCTCCATATGTACATCGGACGCCTGTATTGCAAAGTCGGAATCTCGACGAACTGTTAGGTTGCAATTTGTTTTTTAAATGTGAGAATTTCCAAAAAGCCGGTGCATTCAAATCACGTGGGGCTGTTAATGCTGTTTTTTCGCTCACTGAACAACAAATCACGCAGGGCGTCGCCACGCACTCTTCTGGCAATCATGCCGCAGCGCTGGCAAGGGCTGCTGCTTTGCGCAATGCAAAAGCATACATCGTGATGCCTGACAACTCAAGCGCTGTAAAGATTGCGGCTGTAAAACATTACGGAGGAGAGATCACCTTCTGCTCCCCTACTCTGGCATCGCGCGAAAGCACACTAAAAGAGGTAATTAAAAAAACGAATGCTGTCGAAATTCATCCCTATAACAACATCACCATCATTGCCGGACAGGCTACTGCAGCCAAAGAACTCATCGAGGATGTTTCTGATCTCGATCTGCTCATCGTTCCCGTTGGCGGCGGCGGATTGCTGAGCGGCTCGGCGTTAGCGGCACATTACCTTGCGTCTGATCTCAAAGTAATTGCTGCAGAACCAGAGCAAGCCGACGATGCCTGGCAGTCGTTTGTACAAAAGAAATTTGTACCATCGGTTCATCCCGATACCATTGCCGATGGTTTGCGCACTTCGCTGGGCGACATTACTTTTCCCATTATCCTCGATCATGTGGAGCAGGTAGTTACAGCTTCTGAAAAAAACATAATAGCGGCCATGCGTCTGGTGTGGGAACGTATGAAAATTATCATCGAGCCCTCCTCAGCAGTGCCTTTGGCTGTGCTGCTCGAAAATAAAATAGATTGTCGCAACCGGCGCATCGGCATCATCATCTCAGGCGGCAACGTTGATTTGGATCATTTACCCTGGCTCATGTCATAATGCTTGAAAATGCACTTTATCTTATTCCCGTAACTCTGGGAGACCAGGAACCTGCTTTGGTACTGCCGGTAAAAGTGTTTGATGTAATTGGGGAACTGGAAGAGTTTATTGTGGAAAATGAGCGCACTGCCCGTCGGTTTTTGAGGAAATCCGGCTACACCCGAAATTTTGATACAGTAAAATTTCACTTGCTCAATAAACATACGCTACCGGAGGAACTTGCCCCTTTTCTTGATTCGGTTAAAAACGGAAAAGCTGTGGGCTTGCTCTCCGAAGCCGGTGTGCCCTGCATTGCCGATCCTGGTGCAGTGGTGGTTCAACTTTGTCACCAGCATTCATTGCGCGTAATTCCGCTTACGGGACCTTCCTCGCTGCTGCTGGCGCTAATGGCTTCGGGCTTCAACGGACAAAACTTTGCTTTTCATGGCTACCTGCCCATACAAAAACCTGAACTACGTCAAAAATTGCGTGAACTCGAAGCCAGTATTTATCAAAGAGACCAAACTCAGATCTTTATCGAAACCCCTTATCGCAACGATAAACTTATCGAAAACATCCTTTCGCACTGCCAGCCACAAACCCGGCTCTGCATTGCTACCGATATTACTCTCGACACGGAATGGATATCAACCCGACCCGTTTCGTGGTGGCGGCAGCACAAACCAACCCTTCACAAACGACCTTCTGTTTTTCTGCTTTACAAATAAAAAAGCCCCGGGAGGATTAATCACCGGGGCTTAAAGAAGGATTACATGTTACCTGAAAAGGTATCTTAATATCTTGATTTCAACTTATTATGAAACGCTTTAAAGCGCTTTTTGTTCTATGTGTTAAATTTTATTAAAAAAAAAGAAACCCGCCTTTCGACGGGTTCCTAACCTAACGTTTATGAAAAAAAATACCTGTTATTCTAACCCGGTATCAAGGCGGGGGATGTTCAGCTTAAAAACAAACCCGAAATATTAACTGCAAAAACATAGCCAAATTGCCCAAACTTCATTTTTACAACTTACGGCATCTTACATACCGATAGCATATCCTGCATCAAAAATGCTATTGATGAGCGGGAACAGTCGTATTGTTAGCTTTGGGAAGTTTTAAAAAATGTACTTTTTTTTTAAAACTCGTAATTTGACAGGAATTCACTAATGTCTTCGTCTTTTCCTAAATTGAGCTTTTGACGCAGGCGCGACTTTCTGGTGTAAACAGCCTCTGGCGAGGTTTCCAAAAACTCAGCAATTTCCACGTTGAGAAACCGGTGCTTAAGATAAGAACACAGCCGCAGGTCGTCGAAGGTGAGTTTGGGGAAATTTTTCTTCAATGAGCGATGAAATTCCTGGTTGCTTTTATCGATAAACAAGTTGGAGATCATTTCTTTTATGTGCCGTATCTCCATGCGTGCCACAGGATTTTTCTCAAGGATTAGCTTGTCGAGCTGGCTACGCAATTCGTAGAAAAGAGTCACATTTTCGAGCTCAGCTTTGCGCACTTCGAGTGCCTCACGATCCAGGTCATCGGTGCCAGTGGCAGACTGAAGCTCATGCAACTGTTTTTCGATTTGTTTCTTCTCCAGAAGTTTTTCGCGAAGTTCGATGTGGGTTTTTACGCGTGCCAGCAGTTCTTCAGTCTTGAATGGTTTGGTCACATAATCCACAGCACCCAACTCGAAACCTTTTACCACATTTTCTGATTCCGACTTGGCTGTAACGAAAATCACCGGGATGTCCTGTGTATCTTCATCCTCCTTTAGCCGCCGTATCACCTCGAAGCCGTCCATTTCGGGCATCATCACATCGAGTAAGATCAAATCGAAGTCGATCGATTTCACTTTTCCCAAAGCCGATGCACCACTCTTGGCAAAGGTGATGTTGTAGTTTTTGGTTTGCAAAATGTTGGCTGCCAGTTCGATGTTTTTTGGCACGTCGTCAACAATGAGTATTTTCTTCTTGGATAGATTTTCCATAGTCTTCAGTTATTTTTTGGAAGTGTGAAATAAAAAGTTGAGCCCACTCCGGGCGAGCTATCTACACGGATAGTTCCGTTGTGTTTCTCTATAAATTCTTTAGTAATAATCAATCCCAATCCAACACCTTTTTCACCGCTGGTACCCCATTTGGGATCGTTTTTGGCTTTAGCCAAAAAAAGTTTTCCCATCGTTTCTTCGCTCATTCCTATCCCGTTGTCGTGCACGCTTACCTCGATAAACTGATTATCTTTTTCGATAATGCGCGTGGTAATGGTGCCACCGGGATTGGTAAATTTGATGGCATTGGCCAGCAGGTTGCGCAGAATTGTCTTCACCGCATTTTTATCGGCGTAAGCTGTATAGTTGTCGATGAGATTGCTCTTGAGAGTAATATTTTTGATCATTGCCATACCCTCGAGCAAATCGTAGGTCTCATGCACCGCCTGATTCATATTGATCATTCGCGGTTTGTAAATCATCTCTCCCTGCTGATTTCGCGCCCAATAAAGCAAATTTTCGAGTAGTGAATAGGCGTTGCCAATAGACTGCCAGATTGCTTTCACAAAACGATGCATACTGTCATCATCCATCACCACCTGATTGGTAGCCAGCATCTCCAACGATTCGCGAATATTGCCAAAAGGCCCTAACAAGTCGTGGCTGATAATGCTGAACATCTTGTCTTTGGTCTCGTTGCTTTCGGTGAGGAGCAGATTGGTTTGCTTTAGATGTTCGAGCGACTGTTTCAATCGAATATGTGTCTCAACGCGCGACAGCAACTCCTGCCCGTGAAAAGGCTTGGTGACATAATCAGCCCCTCCCACTTCAAAACCTTTTACAATGCTCTCAGGCTCGGTCTTGGCAGTAAGAAAAATTACCGGGATTTTTTCCGTCACCGGATCTTCCTTCAGCCGCTGGCATACTTCGTAGCCATCCATGTCGGGCATCATTATATCGAGCAGGATGAGGTCGAACGGAACTTTTTTTGATTTTTCCAGCGCTTCTTTTCCGCTCTGTGAAAACGAAATGTTGTAGTTGTTGCTGCGCAATATCTTTGCTGCAACCCTGATGTTGATAGGGTTGTCGTCGACAAGTAATATTTTCGAATGTGTTTGCACGCAGTACATTTTTTCGCTTTCGCTAAATTTGCCGTGAAGGCCTCAAAAGTATGAAAAACAATTAGATAACAATCTAAACCGGTTTTTATTCACTCTGTTGCAATAATATTTCAGTTGACTGCAGCAACTCCGGCACCTTTTTCAAATATCTTTCCATCTCATCCAAATCAAAACGGTCGATGGCTTCGGTAAGTTTTTCACCTAAAAAAGTAAAAGGTGTCAGGGTAAAATCTTTGCCAGTCTGCAGAATCATTTTGGCAAGGTCTTCTATTTCATCACTCATCTGGTAGGTCATTGCCTTATCCCATTTCTCATACAACTCACCACTTACCAAAGCTTTGAGTTCCGATTGTTGTAGAGCTGTAAGTTCAGGCATCTCAACTACTTCTATTTCCTCTTCCTTTTTGGGCTTCGAAATCGTGTGAGGAGCAACAATTATGTATTTCAAAAACCGCATCAGCTCCTGGTACAGTTCGCGTCTGGTAACCGGCTTACGCAAATATCCATCAAAATATTTTTCATAATCTTCGTTCTCCTCGTCGATACGCAAAGATGCGGTGAGGGCGATGATGGTAATATTCTTGGTTTTACGCTTGGTCTTTATCATTCGTGCAGCTTCAAAGCCGTCCATCACAGGCATGCGGATGTCCATAAAAATCAAATCGGGCATAAATTGGCTGGCGAGCAGCACAGCTTTGTGCCCATCTTCGGCTTCGAGGATGGAAATATTGGGCGACGCAAAATTTTCGCTGATGAGCCGACGGTTCGATTCCACGTCGTCGACAATGAGAATACGTGCCGGTTCAAAAACAATGGTTGAAATGTCGGGTCCTTCGGCCACTACATCGGTATCGATGGTAGCGCCAATAGGCAATTCGCGCAGAACAAACGAAAAAACTGATCCGCTACCCGGGGTGCTTTTCAGCGAAATTGTACCACCCATCATTTCTACCAACCGCCTGCTAATAGAAAGCCCGAGCCCGGTACCGCCATACTTTCTGGTGTTCTGTCCGCTTTGCTGGCGGAATGCATCAAAAATCTGCTCCTGCTGCTCGTAAGGAATTCCGATGCCTGAATCTTCTACCGAAACTATCAGATCGATGCGGCTGTTGTCATTTTGAGAGGTCATCTTTTTAACCTCAAATTTTACAAATCCCCTTTCGGTAAATTTTATAGCATTACCAATCAGATTAAAAATTACCTGACGTACGCGAACTTCATCCAAAATCACGCTCTCAGGAATATCGTCAGCAACTTCCACTACAAAATCCAGATCTTTTTCTTCAATTTTTAAAGAGAAAATCTGATGTATCTCATCGATAAGATTATAAGGATTTACCGGTTCATAGACAAATTCTATTTTGCCGGCATCAATTTTAGAAAGGTCGAGAATATCGTTGATGAGTAGCAACAGGTTTTTGCCGCCGCTTTTTATCGAATCAAGATAATTTATCTGCTTGTGGTCGGTTACCAGGGTTTCAAGAAGCTCGGTAAATCCAATAACTGCATTGAGTGGGGTGCGAATTTCGTGGCTCATGTTGGCCAAAAACTCCGATTTGGCCTTGTTGGCTTGTATGGCTTCCTCGCGCGAGTGGCGCAGCTCCTCCTGCAATGTGCGCGATCTGCTGATGTCGATGATGGTTCCAATCACCAGCTTGCGGTTGCTGGCAAGGTCGTTATACTGTGTAACCGCCAGATCGGCCCAAAAAACCTCACCATTTTTCCGCACATAACGTTTTTCGATACGATAATTCTGGGTTGCGCTTTCGTCAATATTTGACAACCACTTCTCGCTTTGGCTGCGGTCGTCAGGATAAGTTACATCGAAAATATTCATTTCCAACAACTCCTCGCGACTGTAACCGAGCATTTGCGCCAACGCATTATTTATCTGCAGGATGCGGCCGTTGTCGTCCACCACGTCGATGCCGATAGCTGCATTTGAAAAAATCATCCTGAAATTGCTCTCGCTACGCAGCAATGCTTCCTCGGCCTGCTTACGGTCAGTAATGTCGGTAACGGTGAGGGCATAAGCCATCGGCTCGTCATCTTCATTACGAATCATAAAGAAGTTTTCGATGGTATGGATAATTTTCCCGTCGCTACGTCGAAGGTCTATTTCGCCGGTCCATTGACCTTTTTTGATGATGGTAGGGATAATCTCATTTTTAATCCGGTGTTCATGGTTTTGCAGGTAGGTATTATAAATACTTTTCCCGGTAAGATCGCATGGGTCAACGAAGCCGGCCATGGTACAAAGCCGGTTATTAATATAGGTAATTTGCCCCTCCAGGTCGGCCATACCAAAGCCTACACCCGACTCCTCGGCAAAGAGTTTAAAAATACGCAGTTGTTCTTCGGTCCTCTTTAGTTCGGTAATATCGCGCGCGCTCACCGTTACACCCGAAATAGTTCCATCCACTTCAAGTACCGGATTGTAGGTTACGTCCATGAAACAGCGCCGGTCATTAGGAAAAGTAAACCAATACTGGTCGATGAGATGCTCGCCCAGCAAGCAACGGTCAATGTTGGGTTTGAGAATGTTTTCAAAAATTTCGTGACCAAACACTTCGGCAATGGTTTTACCTTCTACGTCCGAAGCTACTTTCAGATAAGCATCCAGGTAGGCCTGGTTTACATTTACATAATGATAATCTTTGTCGATAAGCGACATCAGTTCGCTGGAAGAAGATACAATCAGCAAATATTCGCGCAACTTGTCTTCTTGTTTTTTCTCCTCGGTAATGTCGCGAATGGTACCGATGAGCATTTGCTTCTTCTTGTCGATGTCGCCCAGCAGCGATACCTCTTCCATAATCCAGCGCAACTCGCCTGAGGGATGGAGAATCCGATAGGTAAACGATTCGGCACTTCCCTTCTGCACAGCACGGTTTATCTTTTGGCTGATGTAATCGCGGTATTCCGGAAAAATCATCCTGTTCATCATTCGCAGCAGAGAACTGTAGCTGGTAGATGCTTCGATGCCGAAAATCTTGAAAAAATACTCAGAGCAGTGAATGTAATCGCTGTCGATTTCGCGTGCCCAGCTTCCTATCTTTGCTATCTCCTGCGCTTTGGTAAGGTTAAATTCGCTTTCGCGCAACTCCTCCTCAACCAGTTTGCGTTTGGTAATTTCGGCACCGATGATGACAAAACCTTTGGCTTTATTGCTATCATCATAGAGCAGGCGGTTTGTCCACGAAATCCAGACGATTTTATCATCAGAAAGCATGATCCTTTTTTCGTGGTTATGCAGATGCAACTTGCGATGCTTCAAAAGACGAATCAGCTCTTTGGGCGGTTGTTGCTGATCAGAAGGAAGACTCATAATGGCTTGCAGGATTTTACCAAGCGTTTGTTTCCGTTCAGGCGCACCAAAAATTTTGCGCGCCAGCGGATTCATGTATTCTATCTTTTCGTCGAATAATATCTTGATAATGACACTGCGCGAATTTTCGATAATCTGACGGTAGTCAGAGTTCTCCTTTTGCAGATTTTTCACAATCACACGCATCTCTTCGGCCTGATTGCTAAGAGATTTTATCTGTTCTTCCAAATGAATATTTTCAGGATTGGTGTGCATCCGAGAATCAAAATGTTTGTTTTTGTAACAGGCGGCTAAGATAACAATTTCTGTCTTTGCCCACCCGCTGCAATGAGATAACGGTGCACAAAAAAAAGCCTGGTGGCACATTGACCATCAGGCTTTTTCTATTAATATTATAATATGGTGTCTATTCCACGATTTGACTCCAGCCGTAAGTATCCTTATCGCGACCTTCTTGAATGGCGCGCAGTTTATTGTAAAGCTTGGTGCTTACAGGACCAGCTTTTCCGTCTTTGCAGTATTCGTAAGTTTTTCCTGTTTGACGGTCAACAATTTTATGGATGGGCGAAATCACCGCGGCAGTACCGCAGGCACCAACTTCGTCAAAATCACCTAATTCGTCCACAGCCACGTTGCGCAATTCTACCTTCAGGCCCATATCGGCAGCAAGCTGACGCAGACTCATATTGGTAATAGAGGGCAGCACCGATGGTGAGTTGGGAGTAATGTAGCTGTTGCCTTTGATGGCGAAGAAGTTAGCAGGACCGGCTTCATCGATTAAGTTGCGATCGGCCGAAGAGCGGAAGATTACGCTTGAAAAGCCTTCTTCTTTGCCTCGTACCAATGCGCGCAGGCTGGCAGCGTAGTTGCCACCAACTTTTATGTGACCTGTTCCAAAGGGTGCTGCACGGTCGTAGTCTCCAATTATCTGAAGGTTGACGGGATTGAAACCTTCTTTAAAGTAGGGTCCCACTGGTCCTACGAATACCAAAAACAGATATTCGCCCGAAGGCTTCACGCCTACTTCAGGTCCTGATCCGATGAGCAAAGGACGCAAATAGAGCGATGCGCCAAAGCCGTAAGCCGGAACATATTTAGCGTTAAGCTTCACTACTTTAAAAATCGCTTCTTTAAAAAGCTCGGCAGGAACTTCGGCCATCATTACGCCCTGTGCTGAGCGCTGCATTCTTTTGGCATTTTCTTCCCAGCGAAACAAGCGTATTTTTCCGTCTTCACCTCTGAAAGCTTTCATGCCCTCAAAAGCTTCCTGCCCGTAGTGCAAAGCAGTAGCTGCCATGTGCAGATTGATGTGTTCTGAAGATGACACTTCCAGCTCTCCCCACTTACCGTTGCGGTTGTAACAGCGCACGTTGTAGTCGGTTTTGAAGTAGCCGAATGGTAGGTTTTTCCAATCTATATCCATCATAATATTTTTTATGGTTTGATAAAAAAATGTTTCGCTAAAGTAAAAAATAATCCATCCCTCAGAAGCGCTCTGTTTTACATCACCACCTGCAATTACTACTGTAATGACATAAATTGAGAACCAAAATCGGGTATGCAAACTTCGTTATTAAAACCCAAGTACAGAACCTGTGTCAGCTACAAAACCTTACGCAACAAAGTTTTTCGCGCGAACAGTCTATTTTTGTTTTTGTCTGATGGTAGTAAAACAGCATTTTTAAAATTAGTAACAACAGAAAACCCCATTTGACTTTTATCTTAACTGCCGATACTATGAAAATCCCTTTGCTGATGCAATTACTCGAAGCCCGTTTGGTGTGTGGTGATGCGGAGAATCATCGCCTCATTGAGCACGCTTTTGCATCCGATTTGATGAGCGACGTGCTGACCCTGGATACATGCAGCCCGCTGCTGATAACAGGATTGTCGAACATACAAACCATACGTACCGCCGAGATGGCCGACATCCATACCATATTGCTTGCACGTGGCAAAAAAGCAACACCTGAGATGATTGAGCTTGCACGCCAAAACGACATGGTGATGCTCGAAACGCCCTATTCCATCTTCAAAAGCAGCGGCATTCTATACAACCATGGATTAAAACCAGTTTATTAATAAAACATTTCACCTGTCATGATTTTCACTTATGAGATAGAAGGAGGCAACTTCAGCCGCGCAGGCAGTGCCTCAAGCGACATCAAAAAGGCGCTCAAACAACTCGACCTTGACTACACCATCATCAAGCGGGTGGTGGTGTCGCTGTACGAAGCCGAAGTGAACATCGTGGCACATGCCCGTCAAGGTACCTTAACAGCCGACATTGAAGCTGATCGGATCGTGATGGTTCTCGACGACCAGGGGCCTGGCATCCCCGACATCGATGCTGCCATGACAGCCGGATTCTCCACGGCTTCGTCGCGCGTGCGCGAAATGGGATTTGGCGCAGGAATGGGTTTGCCAAATATCAAAAAAAATGCTGACTCACTCAACATAGAAAGTACTGTAGGTGTGGGAACACGCCTTGAAATCATAGTGAATTTTAAATGAATAGCTCCGATAACTCCACCGGCAAAAAAATGAGTGACTTCCACCATGCACTCAAAATTATCGACGAGTTGTGCATCGGTTGCTCCAAGTGCATGAACATCTGCCCCACGCATGCCATCCGTGTGCGAAACGGCAAGGCACGTTTGATGGACAACCGCTGCATCGATTGTGGCGAATGCTATAAGATTTGTCCTGTCAGCGCCATCATTATCGAGCAGGACGACTTTAGCCGTATCTTTCCTTTCAAATATCGTGTGGCGCTTGTACCGGCAGTTTTCTTTGCCCAGTTTCCTACTAAATATAGTATTGGACGAATAACACATGCACTGCTGGGGTTAGGATTTACACACGTATTCGAGATCGAAAACGGCGCCAGGCTTATCCGCCAGGAGACCCGGAAATTGTTGGCCGAAGATAGGGAAGAAAAGCCATTGATCTCTACTTTCTGTCCGGCCATCGTCCGGCTTGTTCAGGTTAAATTTCCAGCGCTGGTGCATCATCTCATGCTTCTCAAGCCACCACTCGATGCCGCCGCTATCTGGTTCAGGCATCACCTGGAGCAGCAGGGTGCCAGCCAGGAGGAAACCGGAATTTTTTATATAACCCAATGCGCCGCCAAAATTGCAGCCATCAAAAGTCCCGCCGAGGGTCAAGCCTCTCCTATTTCGGGTGTCATCAACATGGATGAGATATATAATAAGGTGTCGGCAAAGTTGCAGGCAGATGAGGGCGATTTCTTACAAGGAAACGAAAAGCAAGCTATCATGCCTGGCTCCGCAGATGTGCTGTGGAGCCTTACCAACGGAGAGGCAAGCCAGGTTACCGGGAAACACATGGCCATCGACGGGGTTCATAATGTAACCAACTTCCTTGAGAAGCTGGAGCAGGAAGAGCATCCGGCATTCGACTTTCTGGAACTTCGTTCCTGCGACGAAAGCTGTGCCGGTGGCGTGCTTACTACCGAAAACCGGTTTCTCACCGCCGAACGTATGCGAAGCCGGGCACGCAAATGTGCCGCTGATGAATCAGGAAAGCAGCCTTCGGCGATGCTTTATTTCGACAAGGAGATTCTCCCATTGCTCACCATCGAAGATATTAAACCCCGTTCGATGATGAAACTCGATGAAGACATGGGCGAAGCTTTGCGCAAAATGAAACTGATTCGCCAGATCATGCAGATGTTGCCCATGGTCGACTGTGGCGCCTGCGGTTCACCCGGATGTCAGGCTCTGGCCGAAGACATCGTTCAGGGTCGCGCCATGATGGAGAATTGCATCTTCATCCAGCGCCGCTATGAACAAAAAGGAATGCTCAAACCCGAAGTCTCTATTGAGATTGTTAAAAAAATATGGGGTGCCAATAAAATTGATAACGAAAATAAATAATTACAGAAAATGACCGTAAAAGATTTAGTAGAAGCCCTGGAACTTAAAGTTTTCAGTGGCAAACAAGGGCTCGAAAATGAGATCAAAGGTGGTTACACCTCCGATCTGATGAGCGATGTAATGGGACATTGCAACCAAAACGACGTTTGGGTAACCTTGCAGACACATCGCAACATCATGGCCATCGCCTCGCTACGAGACCTGGCAGCCATTGTAATTGTGAAAGGATTTGAACCCGAACCCGAAGCCATCAACAAAAGCAACCAGGAGGATATTCCTATCCTGGGCACTTCGCTTGCCGCTTTTGAGGTTAGTGGCAAAATTTATGAATTACTAAAAAAATAGAAGAAGGATAACAAGATGCAAAATTATCGCGCCGATCTGCATATGCATACCCTGCTGTCGCCCTGTGGCAGTCTGGATATGAGTCCACGCACCATTGTGGATATTGCCGCAGAACGTCACCTCGATATTATCGGCATCACCGATCACAACAGCACGCGCCACTGCAAGGTGATTCACAAGCTGGCTGCTGCCCGCAACATCGCTGTGCTTTGCGGCGCCGAGGTCACTTCGAGCGAGGAGGTGCATTGTCTGGCTTTTATGCCCGACTTTGAGCGGCTCGATCTTTTCGAAAACTACCTCCAGGAGCACATGCAGGATTTTCCTAACGACCCTAAAGCTTTTGGCGACCAGGTGCAGGTGGACGAAAACGAAGAGATCGTTTATCAGGAAGAGCGCCTGCTGATTATGGCCATCGATCAGGATATAGATGAAATAGAACAGCAGGTACACGCACTCGACGGAATCTTCATTCCGGCACACATCAACCGCCCGGCATTTGGCCTCATCAGTCAGTTGGGATTTGTGCCTCCCGACCTCAACTACGACGCGCTGGAACTGTCACGTCACGTCACCACCCAAAATTTTAAAAAAGCCTACCCACAACTTGCCGACAAAACATTTATTCGCAGCTCCGATGCGCATTATGTTGAAGACATCGGACGTTGCCACACACTTTTCCACCTTCGCGAGCCATCCTTTGACGAAATTAAATTAGCACTTCATAACAGAGATGGACGCTTCGTGGCCGAAGAAAAATAATTTCTAACTTATTATTGATGAAAGATCTAGCCCTGCACATCCTCGATATCGTACACAACGCCATCAGCGCCAAATCCACACTCATCGAGGTTGATATCCGCGAAAGCGAAGATGAAGATGTTCTCACACTCACCGTAACTGACAATGGCCGGGGCATACCTCCCCACATGCTGGCAACCGTCACCGATGCATACACAACCTCGCGCACTACCCGAAAAGTGGGCATGGGTCTGCCGCTGCTTCGGCAAAATGCCGAACAAACCGGCGGTGGGATTTCTATCGAATCAGAGGTAGGAAAAGGGACCACGGTAACAGCAAAATTTGGATTAAACAATATCGACCGTCCGCCGCTTGGCGAAATCAGCAGTGTGATTGTAGATTTGGCAGCATCGCGGCCCGAAGTCGAATTTGTGTATCGCCATACCACCGCCGTGGAAAGCTTTTGTTTTGATACGCGTGAAGTAAAAGAAGCCCTCGACGGCACACCTATGGCCAACGCACAGATGCGCCGCTATCTCATCAGCATGATCGACGAAAACCTGGATGAGATAAAAGCAACGCGGTAGTAGACAGGTGGCAGTCGGCAGACGGTAGAAGTTACAGTAGCAAATAAAGATTGAGGATCAAAATTATATTATTGAATTTTAAAAACAGTGGGATGCAAGCCTTGAGCGCAGCGAAAGGATAACAGCCCTAAAGCCTCACCCCCGACCTCTCTCCAATTGGCTAAGGTGTACACACGAATAAAATGGTGCAAGGAATACTAACTCCGGCCTTCAGGCCGGGGAACAAAGGATGTGAGAATCAGTAGGGCTTTAGCCCCAAAAATAAAAAGGTAATGATTTTATAAAAAATATGGATTTGATTATCCGGTAACTTTTCCGGCTGAAGACATCCGCAAAGACGAAAGCCACAGCCCTGCATAGGTGAGCAGCCCGTTGATGATCAGCAATTCAAACCCAAACTTGTACCCCGACAATAGCTCCACCGAAAAGCTGCTCAGCAGATAACACAAAAGCGGCGAAAGAAATGCAATGAAAGGCACCCAGCGATCGGACACCGGGCGACGGGTAAAAAGCCCATAGGCAAAAAGCCCCAGCAACGGCCCATAGGTGTAACCGGCCACCGTGAAAAGTTCTTTAATAACAGCCTCATTGTTGATCCCTTTAAAAGCAATAACAACCAGAATCAGCAGTGCGGCAATGCCAAAATGTGCGGTGTAGCGGATTCGTTTCCGCTGCTGCTCGGTAAGTTTGTCGTTGCGATTGATGCCCAATATATCGACGGAAAATGAGGTGGTGAGTGCCGTCAATGCACTGTCAGCACTGGAGTAGGCGGCAGCTATGAGGCCAATGATAAAGACGATACCCGCCACCACGCCAAGGTGGTTGAGCGCTATTTCGGGAAAAAGTGTGTCGGAGGTGCCCGGCATAACAATACCCATCTGATCGGCGTACATTGCCAGCGCTGCGCCGAGCATCAGAAACAACAGATTTACCGGCACCAATATCCAGCTCAGGGTGATGATATTTTTCTGAGCATCACGCAGATTACGACAGCTCAGGTTTTTCTGCATCATATCCTGATCCAGACCCGTCATTACGATGGCTATAAAAGCGCCCGAAATCAACTCCTTGAGAAAAAAACGCTTGTCGTGCCAGTCGGTAAAGATCATCTGCGAGTATTTGCTTTCGAAGATATTATTGACCAATCCACCGAGCGTAAGCCCCAGATGATCGCGGACAATATAAAAAGTAATGCCGACGCTGGCCAGCAAAAAGGTAGTCTGGAGCGTGTCGGTCCAGACAATGGTTTTGATGCCGCCTTTAAAAGTGTAAAGATTGATCAGCAGCATGAACAACACCACGGTTAACCAAAACGGAATTCCAAAGCTGTCGAAGACAAATATCTGCAGGATGTTAATCACCAGGAACATGCGAAAAGATGCACCGATGACGCGCGAGAGCAAAAAGTAAAAAGCTCCGGTTTTGTAGGACCAATAGCCAAAGCGGTCGAGCAGGTAGGTATAAATGGAGGTGAGTTGCAGGCGATAATAAAGCGGCAGCAGGATTTTTGCAATGGCGAAATACCCAAACAAATAGCCAATCACCACCATCATATACGAGAACCCGCTGTCGGTGACCCAGCCCGGGATGGAGATAAAAGTAACCCCCGAAAGTGACGCCCCGATCATACCATAGGCCACCACAAACCATGGCGACTTGCGGTTGCCCAGAAAATACGACTCGTTGTCGGAATTACGTGATGTGAAATAACCAATGATGAAAAGTAGCAGTGTGTAGGCAAGCAAACAAATGAAAATGAGCGAGGCTGACATAGTAAACTTGAGAGGTTGGTAGATTTGTTTTGGGTATTAATACAAAGATAAATTAGCGGATGGTCTGATTAGAATTTGTCATCATTACATCCAAACCCCAATAACCAAATCGGTTTCCGGTGATTTCTGTTTTAAATTTTCTTTCTTTTGATTTATTCATCATTTTCAGCTTGTTATTTGGGATCAATTATCGCCTGCGCCATTTCGAGGAGCGACGGAAAATAATAATTCACCAGCCTTGGATTTTCGGTGGCAATGCTGTGGCTTTCGCCGATAAGAGCGGTGGTCATCTCCAGGCGCCGGCCAAAGAGCATATCGCTGCGGGAATCGCCGGCAATGATGGATTTTTTGAAACGAATTTCCGGGAAATCTTTCCGCGCTTTCAGTGCCATGCCCACATTGGGTTTGCGGTCGAAAGGACGATCTTTGGCCAACCCGCTACAATGATAAATCCTGTCGATGCTTCCGCTGGCAGCTTTCACCTCCTGAAGCATCTTCCGGTGAACTTCATGTAACATTTCTTCTGTCATCAGCCCACGACCAATACCTTGCTGGTTGGTAACCACTACGATGCGTCCAAAGATTTCACTAAAGATTTTTATGGCTTCCCCCACCCCGCTTAACAGCCTGAACTCATCGGTTTGTTTTATATAATCGCCCACAATCCTTTCATTGATTACGCCGTCGCGATCCAGAAAAAGCGTCCAGGATTTAGAAATATGCAAATTCTTTAAAGTCATCTTGTGCTTTTTGATAATCGGCTGGTATGCCGATGTCGATAAAATACTGGCGGCATATCAAACCAAAGATTCTGTCGGCGGAGTAATATTTTTGCAAAAAGTCGCGCTCAAACGAAAATTTCTCCGGCAACTGTTTTGAATTAAAATATCGCTTGTTGATCATGTACATCCCAGCATTGATCAATCCTTTGCCAGTAGATTGATTTTTTTCAGCAAAACCGGTAATCCGGCGCTCTTCATCCATGGTCACGCTGCCATAACGGCTCACATCGTTCGCTTCATACAATGCAAGGGTGATCACAGCCTCGCTGCTGCGCTGTGCGTTAAGAAGTTTTGGCACGTCCATTTCAAAAAAGGTATCACCATTCATCACCAGCACCAGCGGCTCCTGCACTTGCTGCATCGCCAGTCGCAGTGCTCCTCCGGTACCCAACGGTTCTGATTCGATGGCATAGTCGAGCTGCAAATCGGCAAAAACATTTCCATAGTGTTCCGTGATAAGCTGATGTTTATGACCGACCGAAAGAATTACGCGTTTTAATCCCAAATCATCGAGGTATTGCAACAGATAATCGAGAAACGGGCGGCCATTTACCGGCGCCATACATTTCGGCAATTCCTCCGCAATGGTTCCGCTAAGGCGTGTGCCAAGCCCTCCGGCCAGAATAATGGCTTCTTTTATCATCGTGGGAAAAGGGTTGATTCGACAAACTGACAAATAATGTGTCCTAGCATAATGTGCACTTCCTGGATGCGCGGCGTATCGTTGGAAGGTACGGTGAGCAGCAGGCTGCAAAGGGTTTTCATCTTACCACCATCATTACCGGTAAGTCCAACGGTGACCATACCTGCCTCGGTGGCAGCGAGCAATGCTTTGATAATGTTGGGAGAGTTGCCGGAAGTAGAAATGGCCACCAGCACATCGCCTTCGCGACCTGCCGCTTTTACCATGCGGGCGTACACCTCGTCGAAACTATAGTCGTTGGCAACAGCCGTAAGAAACGAGGTGTTGGTGTGCAGCGCTTCGGCATAAAGCGGTGGACGATCGTAATAATAACGACCCGAAAGTTCTGCCGCCAGGTGCTGTGCGTCGGCAGCACTGCCACCATTACCACAAAACAGAACCTTCCCACCAGTAGCAAATGTCGCGGTCATCGCATCGGCAACCGCCTGCAGCATTTCCGGTAATTTGTCGTCAGCCAGAAGTGCCTGCCGAAGGTCAATACTGCTTTGTATAATTTCTTTGATCATAACGCCCATGTGTGAAAAGGGTGCAAAGATAATTTTTTCGGCGATCAGACTTGGGAATTGGGAGCTTATCAGCATCAATGTTTGAAAGATTGCGAAGCTATTTTTTAATCTTACCTCCGACTATTCAGACCTCACCCCCGACCCCTCTCCTGAAGGAGATGGGAGCTCTACTGCCAGGCATTGAGAGTGTTTGGGAAATGTTTTGCTTCGTTTAGGTTCTACCATAATGCCACGAAAGTGAGCTCCCTTCTCCGTGTCGGGTAAGCATCGGGGATAAGGCTATAAAAAAAGCTCCTTTCCACCAAAAGGCGAAGAAGGAGCTATTTTTAAATTTAATCTGATTTATTGGATTATCACCTTTTTAACATCCACACCCGCTTTGCTTGTAACTTTAAGCAGGTAGAGGCCGGTAGAGAATGACCGCACATCCACTTGCATGCGTTCTCCGTTCCAGGCAAATCTTGAAACTACTTTTCCCGAAAGGTTAATAAATTCAACTGTTGAATTTTGATTGCGGTCAGGCTGGTAGGATTCCAGTGTAAAAAAGTCGGATGCAGGGTTGGGGTCAACACGCAGACCTGTCAATTCCAGAGCCGGCACCGAAACCGAAATCATATTGCTATAGGTAATTACATGGGTGGTCACGTTCATCAGGGGGTTAAAAGTATCCTCACAATTGGGACAGGTAATCCCTGTAACACAGTCAGGATTTGATGGATGGCACAAATCCACATAATTCGGATCAAATTCATATTCCAGGTTGAGGTTTGAAGTGCCCACAAAGCTCGTCATATCAAAATCAAAGATACGTCCGATAGAACCTGGGCACCAGCCGGCACGGTTATAAATCCAGGTGCCGTTTTGCGGCTGACAACCGGCAGGATTGGGATTGCACACCGACCACAAATCCTGCGTAAAAGTGCGGCTTCCATTCACCTTTATAAAATGGGTAGCATGATAAAATTCTGAGGCATTGCCGGTATTGTTTTCACCCCAATTGTGTCCGGTAGTCATCACCTTTAGCGTTGCGGCGGTTGCATCAGGGTGGAAATTATAAACTGCCGGAGGAACCGGTTGCAGATTGGACATATCTCCAAAAGAATATTCTCCCCTCCAGATTGGAGTAACCCATGAGTAGAGATATTCGGGAGTGCCTTTGGTAAACTCATAAAGAATATCAATCAAAAGCCCCTTGTCCCAGGTAATGCAATGGTAGCGCACATCCACTTCGCCCTGAAGCAACGAAGCATAATCGGTAACGTCGGCCTCATCGCTACAGCCCACACCAAACGGTGTTAGGTAGCGGTACATTTCAATCCAATTTCCGTCGAGGTCTTTTACTTCCACATGCGAAACGCGGTCGTAAGGATCGCAGCCGCCCTCCGGACACGAAATGGTGAGAACTGAATTAATAGTAGAAAACGCCCCTGTAAAAGTTGGAAAAACAAAGGTGCCATAAACGATTTGCTCGTCAGCATTCACCAAATCGCCGGCAAATGTCTGTACTTCCATATCTGAAATTTCATTGGTAACTTCAAAATTCACCACCTTGGTAGTAACGTTACCGCCAGTGATGGCACTGCTTACAGTCATGCTGTAATTTCCAAAGGCCGGCGGTGTCCAGTAAGTGGTATAGTGGTTATTATCACGAATGATAACATGCAATAATTGGCCTTCCAGACTGAATGTAAGTGATTCGACAAAAAGCACCTCCGGATGCTCCACCTCCGATTCGGCCACAAACATCACCGGCTTCAGCTCATCCATATAAACCTTGTTGCCGTCCACAGGCCTTCTTACTTTAAGCGTAGCGGAATAAGAGGATGCATCCACCACCTCAAACTCATTGATGAGTTCGTTGGCCGGTGCATACACATCGTCGCCGGGCTGCGAAGCCTTTACTTTTACTATTCCCGGTTCCCCGGCAAGAGTAAGAATGTTACCGGAAACGGCAGCTGGTCCTTCTATAATTGTATAAACAACCGGTAAACCGGAGCTGGCAGTTGCCTGAAGTTGAAAAGGCGCATCCGTGGTGAGTTTGTTGCCAATAGCCGGAAAGTTGATGAACTGGTAAAGTCCGTTCAGGTCGGGCTGACGTACCAAAATATTATCAAAGCCGCCTACCCCTCCCTGCGAATGGAAGAATATCCCATCCCAAACCGTATTATCGGTTTTGGTTCCGGAACCGGGCGTAAGCTCCATACTTATCCCTTGAATTTCGGCTGCTGGCAGCCAATCGCCCAAAGTGCCCAATTTGTAAAATAGAGCGATGGTTCCTACGCCGCCGTTGGCCGTAAAATCCATCACCATTTTATAGCGTATCCACCCTTCTGTATTGGCCGCAAAACTAATTTCGGTGCCTGAAGGCAGCACAAGCTTGTTGCTGGCAGGGGCTGCTTCGCGCAAATAAATATACACTCCCCCATCGTTGGGTTCGGTGGAAAGGCCGGGAGCAATATGTCCGTCACCGTCGGCATCGAAGCCAACACCAAAGAAAACGCCCCACCAGTTTCTGTGCATATCTACCTCTAATTCGATCACGCCATCCGAAAAGTCGAATTCAAAATTAGCAGTCGATTTCCGGGTAGCCGTGCGCCCAACGTTGGGGCCACCGTGTGGGTAAATTACAAACTGGCTGCCATCGGGCGATACAATCGTACCACTGGCATAGCCAATCTCGAAATCGGGAGAGGCTGCTGCGCTGTGAGCAATGGTCTTCCAGTTGTCCTGGCCATTCAAATCACCGGCATCAAGGCTGTTAAAATCATACGTCGAAACTATCTGCGACATGCCCGTCAGGAAAGCCAGCAGGAATACAAGTGTGAGTAATTGTGTTTTCATAAACTTTTTGTTTTATGTTTTACTTTTAAAAGCTTTTTCAAAAGTAGGGTATTTTATTAATACACTTTCATAATTTTTTAGATAAATTTATTTTGCTAATTGGGGGGGGGGGGATTTGATCTCACACCGACCCTAGACCTCACTCCGGCCACTCCCCGCAAGCCAGCGGGGATGGGAGCTCTACTGCGTAAAGTTGTGAGAGTTTGCAACACAAGGCACTTTATTACAAGCTACATTTTCTCTATCTCTATTTTGTGAAAATCTGTGAAACGTTGCTGTACTTTTTCTGAAAGTTTTTGCCTTACGGCGAAGGTAAGCCTGCACGTCATCTGGAAATCCTGCGCCACAATCTCCAGGTCTTCTTCTTTTATGATGCGCATCACGTCGTTCATATCGGCATAGTCAAATTTCACTTCAAAAGTATCTTTGATAATCCGGGTTACAATTTCGTTGTTGGCGATGGCGTCGGCAGTGGCAAATTTGTAGGCGTTGATAAGTCCGCGCACACCGAGCTTGATGCCACCAAAATACCGAACTACCACGATGAGACAGTTGGTCAGTTCGTTGGAAAGCAATTGGCCATGGATGGGTTTTCCGGCAGTACCCGAAGGTTCGCCGTCGTCGTTGGCGCGGTACTCCTCCTGATGATGTCCCAATATCCAGGCATAGCAGTGATGACGCGCGTCGTAATAATGTTTGCGCAACAGCTCCAACTCCTCTTTTATTTCCTCCTCGCTTTGCATCGGCATGGCATGCGCTATAAATTTGCTACCCTTGTCTTTATAGCTGCCCTCCGATTTTCGGCTCAGGGTTCTGTAAGTATCTTTTATTTCCATAATAAAACGTGACGATTCATAACGATTTGCTTTCCTGCTCATCCAGCAAATCAGGCCGGCGGGATTTGGTTTTTTGGATGGCTTTCTCCATCGACCACAGGTAAATGGCTTTTTCGTTTCCCGACAAAAGTATTTCGGGAACTTTCCAACCATTGTAATCAGCCGGGCGGGTATAAACCGGCGGGCTAAGCAAACCATCCTGAAACGAATCGGAAAGCGCCGAAGTTTCGTCGCCCAGCACGCCGGGGATGAGCCGCACGATGCTATCGGTGACCACGGCTGCCGCCAGCTCGCCACCCGAAAGGACATAGTCGCCAACGGAAATTTCGAGGGTGATGTAATGCTCGCGCAGCCGCTCGTCGATACCTTTGTAATGTCCGCAGAGCAGGATGATGTTTTGCAACGTAGAAAGCCGGTTGGCGGTGGGTTGGTCGAAGAGCCGGCCGTCGGGTGTAAGGAAAATTACTTCGTCATAATCCCGTTCACCGCGCAGTTTGTCGATCAGGTCGGCAATGGGTTGAATGGCCATCACCATTCCGGCGCCATGGCCGTAGGCATAATCATCTACACGCCGGTGTTTGTCGATGGAATAATCGCGGATGTTGTGGATATGGATCTCGGCCAGCCCCTTCGCTTTTGCCCGCTTGATAATGGAGTGATCGAAAGGGCCGGCAAATATCTCTGGAAAGATGGTGAGTATGTCGATACGCATCACAGTGTAGTTTTGATGTGAGCAATGCGCTGAATATCTTTTGATTTTCTGCCCCAACATTGGACCATTGGTTTCATAAACCGGCAGCTTTTTGTTATAAAATTTTGCATCATTTGGCAAAGGTAGCAAAATCGATTTTTTGCAGGGGAGGAGGTTCCTTCTGTGAAAGAATGTTTTTTGGAAGGGGTTTGGCGGTTTGTAGTATGGTCTCGTGCGGGATATCGAAACAATTACCCATCAGTTAACAGACTTTTTTTTACGAGGAGCCAATCTTTAAAAAACTCTGAAACACTCTTGGACCTTTGTAGTATTTCCCATCTGATGATTGCATCTTCAGTTGACTACAATTTGTAGCCACCTCACTGCCTTCCTTTTTTAATCGGGTTTTTAAAACACTCCAATACTTTCTGGGATTAACACTTTCTGTTAAGATTTCGATTACATCAACTATCGAAAAATACCATTTCTCCTGTTCATTATCCCACTGAACTCTTATTTTTTTTGAGCCAAAAAGCCTTATCGATGTCTCCTTAGTCATTTTAAAATAAATTTTTGATAAACACTAAAAACACGCTTCAATCATCTATCGTCTCGTTCAGCCATTTCCTTAAAATCCTGCTCCCAAAAGTGAAGCTACTATGTATTCTATTTCACATAACTCCTTCGGCTCTGGCTTAATTTAGCCGTCTTCCTTTCGAGTTTATGCAAAGCCGTCTTCAGGTTTTTCTTGTATTTGAAATCTATGGAAAGCAAAGTTAGGTTCAGTTCATCCTGACCCATCGAGTTAATTTTGAAAACAACATCCTTATATTCGAGAATTACCCCGTCCGACAGATAAACTTCATAATCCATCCCTTCATGAAAGTCAAATGTTAATCCCTGAAAACCGACAAATGAAACCTTGAGTTTTTTAATTTCAAAATCAGGTTTCACAGATGCCAAGCCATCCATATCCGTAAAGATCCCGGATATAATTTTGTTTTCTTCATCGATAAATGCAATTTGGACATAAGGAATCGTTTCTCCTTCCAAACTCAAAACATTAACACTTGATACTTTTTTGTTATTGGGAAAGGATTCATAAAACGATTCTGGATTCTTAATTTCTTCTGTTTTAATGATCAGGTAATGCTCAACTATTTCATAAAACCCATTACCCCGAAAATTAACTCTAAGACAGCCATCACTGCTGATCACGAAGTCAACATAACTGCTATCAAAATGAAAATATTCTGAATGTTCACTGTTGTCTTTTTCATAAAACGTGCCCTGCAGTTCTTGTGAAATAACACTATTTGTAAATAGCAAAATCAAATAGACTATGAGAATGTAATTCTTGTTTGTCATAGGGAATTTCCAAATACATTTTGATCGTAGATAACCCTCTGTGATTTTCTTTACAGTTGTTTTACCATCCCAAATCCTAAGGATGTCTTGTCAATCGACATAAGTCTCTCTTATGACACTTTTCACCACTTTAATCTCAGTATCTGAAAGCCATCCCAGTTGTTTAATAATTCGTTGTTTGTCGATCGTTCTGATTTGGTCAATAACAACCCATCCAACTTTATTGTCATGTTTTGTTTCGACTCTGGTCGGGTAGTTCTTAGTGCTGGTTGTCATGGGAGCAATTACAATCGTTCGAAGATAGTAGTTCATCTCGTTTGGTGAAATCACAACACAAGGTCTGGTTTTCTTTATCTCACCGCCAATCGTTGGGTCGAGATTAACCAAAATGATTTGATACTGGTTTATTTCCATTCCTCTAAAATTTCGTCTTCAAATACATCATCAAAAAGTAATACGTCATCGCCATGTTCGGCCATTTTTTTGAAAGCCAAACCCCAGCCTTTCCTTGGTGTTGCCAATGGTTTAATAATAATCCGCTCTTTTTCAAGAATAATTTCAACTTTATCACGAAGATTATACTTTTCGATAATCGTCTTGCTAAATCGAATTCCTTTAGAGTTTCCTATTTGAACAATTGATGCTTCCATATTTAATCTTTTAAATTTGTAGTTACAAAGTTATTACTTTTCTTGAAATGTCAATTTAAATAATAATTCATTTTTTTTAAATTCAACCTTTCAGGTTTTCAAAAGAAAAACCACTTCATCTTATCCAAATGGTTTTAATATTCACAAACTCTTTGATGCCATAGTGGGAAAGCTCGCGGCCGTAGCCGGAGTTTTTTATGCCACCAAAAGGCAGGCGGGGATCAGATTTCGTCATCCCGTTGACGAACACACTGCCCGTTTCGATCTGCCGCACCAACTGCTCCGCCTTCCGGGTGTCGCGGCTCCAGAGGCTTCCGCCCAGTCCATAATTGCTGTTGTTGGCGAGCTGGATGGCGTGCGCTGCGCTGTCGGCTTTTATCACCGCCATCACCGGGCCGAAGGTTTCTTCATCGAACAGCGGCATGCCAGCCGTAACATCCGTGACCACAGCCGGAGCAAAATAAAAACCCCTTCGCTGCAGCGGATGTCCACCCATGCGCAGTTTGGCGCCCATCTTTACAGACTTGTCAATTTGTTCCTGAAGCGCGTCCATTAGGTCGCGGCGTGCCATGGGGCCATAATCGATGTCGTCGGTGGCGGGATCGCCGGTTTTCAGACTTTCCATTTTGCGGACGGCGCGCGCCACAAAATCTTCGTACACTTCCCGAACCACAATAAACCGTTTGGCGGCAATGCAACTCTGGCCGGTATTGATCATGCGGGCAGTTACGGCTGTTTCGACACATTTTTCCATATCGGCATCAGCCAAAACGATGAAGGCGTCGGAGCCACCAAGCTCCAGCATAGTTTTCTTGAGCAGTCGTCCGCAGGTGGCGGCCACTTTACTGCCGGCATTTTCGCTGCCGGTGAGCGTTGCTGCGCGTATATTTTGATGCGCCAATATCGCGTCCACCTTATCGGAGCCTACGAGAAGCGTGCGAAACAGATTTTCCGGGGCACCGGCCTGCTCAAAGACCGACTCGATGGCCAGCGCGCAGCCGCTTACGTTGGAGGCGTGTTTGAGCAGACCAGCATTGCCGGCCATGAGCGCGGGAGCCGCAAAACGAAACACCTGCCAAAATGGAAAATTCCAGGGCATAACGGCAAGCACCACCCCCAGCGGCTCAAAGGCAACAAAGCTGCGGGTAGCGTCGCTAACAATGGTTTCATCTTTTAAAATAGTTGCAGTGTTTTCGGCATAATAACGGCACACCCAGGCGCACTTTTCTATTTCGGAGTGCGACTCACGCATCGGCTTGCCCATCTCGTTTGTCATGAGTAGCGCCAGTTCAGCCCGCCGATTTTCCAAAACTTCTGCCACCCGCATCATCAAATGCGAGCGGTGATCCATCGTCGTGGTTTTCCAATGATTCCAGGCGTCTTGCACCTGATCGATTATCCGATTGCACTGTTCGATAGTGTATGCCTCGTATTCGCGAATGAGCGCTTCGGTGGAAGGATTGATACTTTTCATAATGGTTTTCAAATTATTTTTGCGAATTTACAAATTACCGCTAATCCGATAACAATTTGAAACCAACAAGACCCATAGATTTTACCATCGTCAAAGCCATCGTGTGGGACTGGAACGGCACGCTGCTCGACGACATCGCCGCCAGCCTCAGCGCCATGAACCAAATGCTCGCCAGTCGTCAGCTCCCACTCTTGAGCCAGGAGCGTTACCGTGAGATTTTTACGTTTCCGGTGCGTGATTATTATCAGGAGGCAGGCCTGTTTTTCGATGAAGAAGAATGGGATGCTGTTGCCATGGAGTTCATTGATAACTACAGCGTTTTGCTTCCCGGCTGCGGCATCCATAACGGAGCCAACCAAATTATCAGTTATTTACAAAACCACGGCTACCGGCAATTTATCCTTTCGGCGATGCAGCAGCAAATGCTTCTGGCCTCTGTTGGAGCGTGTCTCGACGTAAAGTTTTTTGAAAGTATCAACGGGCTGAACGATCATTATGCGCACAGCAAAGAAGAAAACGCACGGTTGCTGGTGGCCAGCAGCGAATTGCAGGCTAGTGAACTTTTGATGATTGGCGATACGCTGCACGACTACGAAGTAGCCACAAGTGCCGGCATGCAATGTATTTTGTTTTCGGGAGGACACCAAACAGCCCACCGTTTAGAGGCAAGCGGGACGTTGGTAATCGATAAGCTGGAAAGTCTTAAGGAGCTGCTTTAAGCCATCAAAATTGTATCATTCCTATGCCAGTTTCACAAAGTTATCTTCAAGTTTAACGTTGAAATTTATTTCAGCTTTCAATGCTTTGAAAACCTTGATGAGGGTGTCGATGGTTGCGCTATTAGCACTTCTTTCAAGTTTTGAAATTTGCGCTTTCTGAACCCCCACAAGTTGTCCTAATTCTTCTTGCGTCAGGTTACGCTGCTGCCGTGCTGATTTTATCATTTTACCCAATACATCCATGCGAAGTTCGTACTCGTATTCGTCTCTTTCTGTGGTACCAACCTCACCAATGTACTCGTCTTTCATTTCAACCAGCGAGTAGGTTTTTATTTCTTTGGCTGCCATATGACTACTTTTTTAATTTGCTTTCGAAATATTGATCCTTAAGTTTTAATGCCTTGCTAATTTCCTTTGCAGGAACTTTACTAAACTTTTTTATGAAACCATGGGTTGCAATCACCAAAACTTTTTTATTATCCGATTTATCCCAAAATGCAAGAAGTCGAATATGAAGTCCTGCAAACTTAGTCCGAAACTCCCAAATGTCATGTTGCAGTTTCTTAAAAAGTTTAGAGTCATTTGTCTGTTCTGCAAGATCCAAGTTATAAAAGATTTTTTTGGTAGTTTTATAGTCGAGTTGTGCTATAAATGCTCTTGCTTCTTCCAAAAACCGAGTTTCAAAATACCTCATCTTATTTATCCTTGTTCAACGTTGCAAAGATATTGAAAGTTTCCAAATATGGAAACGCAAAAGTTTTCGTTTGGCCGAATGTAGCCAAAGCAATTAATTTTATTCTTGCAACCCGCATCATTTATTTTGAATCGTCGAAATCCTCAACATCAATAGGCTCATAGTTTTCGGCCGGCAGCTCAATCATCACCTCCTGGCCAGTTTTCATGCCATTCACAAAATATTCAATGCGTTCCACCTCACCGCTTTCGATATAATACACCCATGCTCCCGTTTTCAAACCGTGGTTGTATCTGCCGGCAGCGCGCACTTTGCCGTTGGGCTGGTAAAAAGTGATAGTGTCGTGTAGGATGTCGTTTACAAAAACGCCTTCAGTTTTTAGCTTTCCATCTTTAAAATATTGAATCCATTTACCATCTTTTAAACCGCGGTCGTAATGAAGGATTTCAGCAGTATCACCATTTTGATAAAAAATATAAAAGTCGTCTTGCAGCGTGTCTTTGTGATAATTTTCGATGGTAAGCAGTTGGCCGTAATGGTCGTAATATTTCCAAGCACCTGATTTCAATCGATTGAGATAATTCCCTTCGGACTGCACCACTCCGCCAGGATGAAATGATTTGGTCGCTGCCCGCGTTCCGCCGTCGCTCATTATCTGCCGCACCTTGATACGCGCTGCCTCGTCGTAATAAATAAATTCGCCAACAGGCACATCATCGGTAAATTGTCCGCGGTAGATCAGCCGCCCAGTAGCATCTTTTTTTATCCAGGTTCCCTGACGGCGCCCCTGAGCGTCGGTTTGGTTCAGCGTGTCAGAAGTTTGCGCGATGGCTGCAAAATTCCACATCAAAACCACACTCATCATCAGCAAAAGATTTTTCATTTTCATTGTCATAAAATTAAGCAGGTGATTCTTGCGTAATAAAAAAACTTCTTTTATAATCGCACCAAAACAACGGAAAAATTTGGTCATTATTTAGCACCCAAGACCAAAGCACTACTTTTGCAAAAACCAGACGATCAAAACCAATGAATACATATTCATCCAAACTTCTTGAAAACGCCGTTGACGAGCTTTCTCGTCTGCCGGGCATCGGGCGTCGCACGGCGCTGCGCCTGGCGTTGCATCTGCTGGGCGAAGAAAAGATTACCGTTGAAGCACTTGCCAACTCTCTGACGACGCTACGCAACGAAATAAAATTCTGCCGCTCCTGCCACAACCTATCCGACAGCGAAATGTGCGACATCTGCCGCGACAGCCGCCGTAACCGCGAGATTATTTGCGTGGTAGAAGATATTCGCGACGTGATGGCCATCGAAAAAACCAGTCAGTACCGTGGCTTGTACCACGTGCTGGGCGGCATAATCTCACCCATGGACGGCATCGGACCAAAAGACCTTACCATCGATAGTCTGCTAGAAAGACTACAAACCGGAGAAGTGAAAGAAGTGATTTTTGCTTTGGCAGCCACCATCGAAGGCGACACCACCAATTATTATCTGTACAAACAAATCAAGGATTTCGATGTAAAAGTAACCGCCATTGCGCGCGGGGTGTCGGTGGGCGATGAACTGGAATATGCTGATGAGATAACGCTGGGACGCTCCATCATTACGCGTTACCCTTACGAAAATGCTATGTCCCGTTGAAACCTGCGCTACCGTTCGTATTGTTTTTTACCTAAAAGCCACAAAGGCACAGAGAATTATAAAGCTATTCTTCTTCATTTTTTCCTCTGTGTCTCCGTGCCTCCGCGATTTACTCTTGCTTTTCGATTGGGTTCCTCTGATATTCTTCTTCGGCTTCGCTGGCGCGCAATGCCTCCTCAAAAAGATCGAGCTGGTTGGGCGAAATAAATGACTGGGGAACCTGCTGGTCGTCGGGAAGGTTCAGGTAATGTTCGATTGATTTTTTGATGAGCTTTATCCGGGTAAGTCCTCGCG
This sequence comes from Bacteroidales bacterium, assembly GCA_035647615.1. Lineage (NCBI taxonomy): Bacteria > Pseudomonadati > Bacteroidota > Bacteroidia > Bacteroidales > Bacteroidales bacterium. The sequence continues at coordinate 169,399 of DASRND010000036.1, forward strand.
CTTTACAGTACTTGTCGAGCGACTTTTTCTGCAACCTTCCGAGTTTAAAGGTGACGGTGCTAAACTTATGTGGAGTTTGCTTTTTCTTTTTTTGACGCGCCATAGCTGATCATTTTGTTTCGGCCATAAAAATAGAAAATCCTCGTGTGTCCCACCCAAAAGCCCGTTATTACTTATCCACAATTGGTTTTTTTGTTGTTAACAAACCGAAATTGTGACAACTGAGTTTTGTAGTAATTCAGGTTTTAAATTCCTGCAATGGATTTTATTTCATCAATAATTTTTTCTGCCAATACCTTTGCCTGTCCGGGTGACGTGCTTTCGGCATAGATGCGAATAATCGGCTCGGTGTTGGATTTGCGCAGGTGTACCCATTCTTTTTCAAAATCCACTTTTACGCCGTCGATGGTAGTAACGCGCTCCTGGCTGTAACGGGCAGCCATTTTCTTTAAAATTAAATCCACATCCAGCGCTGGCGATAATTCGATTTTATTTTTCGACATAAAATAAGCAGGATAACGCTTGCGAATTTCGGTAGGCGTTGCTTTTTGCTTTGCCATAAAAGTAAGGAATAGCGCAACACCCACCAGCGAGTCGCGGCCATAATGCGCCGCAGGATAAATGATGCCGCCGTTACCTTCGCCGCCGATTACAGCGTTAGTTTTCTTCATCAGCTCCACCACGTTCACCTCTCCCACTGCCGAAGCCTCATAACTCCCGCCCGCCGAAATGGTGACATCGCGCAAAGCCCGCGACGACGAAAGGTTGCTCACCGTATTTCCAGGCGTATGGCTGAGCACATAATCGGCTACAGCCACCAGCGTGTATTCTTCGCCAAACATTTCGCCATTTTCACAAATAATAGCAAGCCGGTCCACGTCGGGATCTACCACAAAACCGACATCATAATCGCCTTCGCGCATCACTTTTGCTATTTCGGTGAGATTTTCGGGAAGGGGTTCGGGATTGTGCGGAAAATTTCCGTTTGGGTCACAATAGAGTTTCTTGATCTTTTTTACGCCAAGTGACTCCAGCAACGCCGGAATGGCAATGCCTCCGGTAGAATTGACGGCATCGATAACGACTTTAAAATCCGCCTTGCGAATGGCTTCCGCATCCACCAAGTCGAGGTCGAGTACCTGACGAATATGCTGATCGATGGTGCCGGTGCGCATAACAAGTATTCCCAATTCGGTTGCTTCCGCAAATTGGATTTCGTCAGAATCGGCAAGTCGCAGAATTTCTTCGCCATCAGCAGCTGAGAGAAACTCACCGTGGCGATTGAGCAACTTCAACGCATTCCATTGTGCCGGGTTGTGACTAGCAGTGAGGATTATCCCGCCATCGGCTTTCTCGGCTGTCACCGCAACTTCTACTGTGGGCGTGGTAGAAAGTCCGGTATCGATCACATCAGCGCCCATCGCCATCAAAGTGCCTGTTACGAGCGCATTTACCATGGCTCCGGAGATGCGGGCATCGCGCCCTACTACAACGGTGATGCGTGACGTATTGCTTTGATGCTGAATGAAACGCGCGTAAGCCGACGTAAATCGTACAATGTCCAACGGAGTGAGCGCTGTGCCTGGAGCGCCACCGATTGTGCCGCGGATTCCTGAAATGCTTTTGATAAGTGCCATAATTACTTTTTTGCAAAAGTAAAATTATCGCTAATTTTGCCGGGATTATTAAAGAATGTTTTATGACAGAAGATTTTGATCCTTTCAGCCACGATGTAAACGACCTGGTCGGCAAGTTTGATGAAATGATCAGACAGGATAAGATGTATTTTTTTGACGTTGAGGAATTTGAAGAGATCATCGACTTTTATCTCGACCAAAATATTACCAAAAAAGCACGCAAGGCCATCGACTATGCCATGCGGCAGCATCCATCGTCGACGGTTTTTATGTTGCGCAAAGCCCAATATTATGCTGATGTAAACAATACCACCAAAGCTTTGGACATTCTGCACAAGATAGAGGTGCTTGAGCCACAAAATCCGGAGATATTGGCTACCAAAGGCGCTGTTTACAGCCAGTTGAAGCAATACAAAGAAGCCATCAGCGAGTATGAAAAAGCCATTATCTACTCCGATGAAAAAGATGATTTGTACACCCGCATAGCTTTCGAGTATGAAGAAATAAAAGAATACGATCAGGCCATCGAATACCTGGTAAAAGCACTCAAGTTCAATCCCGAAAACCAGGGAGTGATTTATGAACTGGCGTTTTGCTATGAGTTGGCTGGGCGCGAGGCTGAAGGCATTGCGTTTTTTGGAGATTTTCTCGACAAGAATCCTTATTCTGATATTGCCTGGTTTAATCTGGGGATCGCCTACTCTAACCAACAGCTTTACGAAAAAGCCATCGATGCTTACGAGTTTGTCATCGCCATAACACCTGATTTTTCTTCCGCTTATTTCAACAAAGCCAATGCGCTGGCGAATTTGGAGCAATATCAGGAAGCTATCAAATACTACCAGGAAACTCTGGAGATGGAAGTTGCCGACGGGATGACACATTATTACATCGGCGAATGTTACGAAAAGCTGGATGATCTCGAAAATGCATACACCAACTACCGCACTGCCGCCAGACTCGAACCCGAGGTTTCTGATATCTGGGCCGGACTGGCTATTGTTTCCGATCGTACCGGCAACGGTAAGGCCGCTATAAAATATATCCGCAAAGCTTTATCAATAGAAGAATCCAACATGGATTTCACCCTAATACTTGCCGACATGTGCGCTCGTTATGGTAAACTTGACGAGGCTATCACCCATTATCAGGATGCCGTCAAGCGCGAGGCAGAACATCCGGATGTGTGGCTCGAATATTCGGGTATGTGGTACGATTTGCAAGATCTGAAGCAAGCCATCGAAGTGATCATGCGCGGCATCGAAGCACAGCCATCCAACGCAGATCAATATTATCGTCTGGCAGGGTATCTGGCTAAAAAAGGTCGTACCAAAGAAGCGTATCAGAATTTTGAAATCGCGCTGCACATGGACGCTACGGCTTATGAACAATTCTTCGAATACTTCCCGGAGCTCAAACGGGACCTTCAGTTTCACAATCTTATCGATCAATACAAGAAAAACACAGACGCATGATGAAATACCTCACCCTGGTGCTCAAGGGCATGGCCATGGGCGCTGCCGACGTGGTGCCAGGGGTTAGCGGCGGAACTATTGCTTTTATCACAGGCATCTACGAAGAACTGATCTTTTCGATCAAAAGCATCAATTATCCAAATCTGAAACTTCTTTTCCGGGGCAAAGTAGCTGCTTTCTGGAAAGCCATCAATGGTACATTTCTGCTGAGCATCGTTGTGGGCATCGGCATCAGCGTACTTTCGCTGGCACGGCTGCTCACCTTTATCCTCGAAAACTACCCGGAGCTTATCTGGTCGTTTTTCTTCGGGCTTATCGTGGCTTCGGCCATTTATGTGGCCAAACAAATTAAAGTTTGGAATCTCTCCACCTGGCTTTCGCTCCTGGCGGGCATTGTGGTTGCTTACGTCATCACCGAAATCACACCCGCCGAAACCACCGACGCCTGGTGGTTTATCTTTCTCTCGGGAGCCATCGCCATCTGCGCCATGATTTTGCCCGGAATCTCCGGCAGTTTTATTCTTTTGTTGCTGGGCAAATACACCTACATCATGGGCGCTGTGAGCGAATTAAAAATCGGCATCCTGGCTATTTTTCTCGCCGGAGCCGTAGTGGGAATTGTTTCGTTTTCTAATGTGCTTGCTTTTTTATTAAAAAAATATCATCACCAGACCATCGCACTCCTGGCGGGTTTTATGGCCGGCTCACTCAACAAAGTGTGGCCCTGGAAAAACGATATTGAGATGTTCGGCGTGCTCAAGCCGCTGTTGCAGGAAAACGTACTGCCACACAACTATACCGGCGATCCGCATCTTTACGGCGCCATCTTGCTGGCCATAGTGGGCTTTGTGTTGATCTTTGCCATCGAATGGCTTGCTACACGCAAACAAACTTCGACGCCGGAATTATAATGAGCCGCTGATCTTAGCCATCGAATGGCTTGCCACACGCAAAAGAGTATGAAAACTTACGCCCTTATCGGAAAAACGCTGACGCACTCATTTTCGAAGGCTTTTTTTGATGAGAAGTTCCTTCGCGAAAACATTGCCAGATGCCGGCATCTCTTAGCACCACTTCCTTCAATCGATGAGCTGATTCCTTTTATAAATACCGATCCAACTTTGGTGGGCCTCAACGTAACGATACCCTACAAAGAAGCTGTGCTGCCGCTGCTCGACGAGCTGGATCAAGTTGCCGGCAAAGTTGGCGCTGTTAATACAATCGTGATAAAGCGCCATGGGGAATCTTTATGGCTCAAGGGCTACAACACGGATGTTTTTGGATTTCAAAATAGTTGCGAGGGATTAGTACACGCGCAGCATGCTTTGGTGCTTGGATCGGGTGGCGCTGCAAAAGCAGCCCGCTATGTTTTGCAACAAAATGGAATCGACTATTTGACGGTTTCACGAAATCCAAAAAACAATAGCCAAATAGCTTATCGCGATGTGAATGCTTCACTTTTAAAAAACCACACTTTAATCATCAACACCACACCGCTGGGCATGTTTCCGGATATTGAAGCATGTCCGGCCATCCCCTATCACCTGCTTGGCTCACAACATTTTCTTTTCGATATGATTTACAATCCTGCCGAAACCGAATTTCTAAAAAGAGGAAAAGCTGCCGGAGCCACCACACAAAACGGCCTGTTGATGCTCACCCTCCAGGCCGAGAAGGCATGGGAGATTTGGAGTAGCAATTCAGAATTATAATTGAATACGAATATCGAATAAAGCCTGCCCTGCGGTGGCTGAGCTTGTCGAAGCCAGCGTAGCCGAACCAAGCCAAAGGGAATATCGAATTTAGACCCGGCAAAAAAAATGTTGAAAATCAGAATCCTTTTTAGGGTCGGGGTAAATTCTGATTTTCAACAGTTATAGTTTTCTTGGAAACACTAAATATTACGCCATCTTATTGAATAATAAACTTCGCCTTTCCTCTCGCTTCACCATTGCTGAAAACGATAGCGAGATACACACCCGGTGCCCAGGCTGAAACCTGCAGTTCGGTATCCTGCTGGTCTTTGTAAACCTTTTGGCTGTGCACTATTCTGCCCAGGTTGTCGAAGCAGCGCAGCTCCATATTTTGGTGGTGGCCGGTGTTGGCAAACTCCAGCGTTAGCTTTCCGTGTGTTACCGGGTTGGGATACGCCTTTACCGGTATCCAGCGCAGGCTCTCGTAGTAAACATCCGGTGGTGGCAACTCATTTACATTTACCGGCGTAAGGCAGGCGGTAAGGTCTAAAGTTGACGACTGGATGGTGTGCGGACACAAGCTGTCGTACACCCGCTGCGTAGTATCAAAAGCAACCGACTCCAGGTCTGCATTTATTTTGCGCAGGAGTATGTCGAACCACAAAGAGTTGTTTTGTTTCTTAGCACCTGCTAAAACAAAGTTATCATCATAGGTTTTATGTAGCGCTATGGTTATAGGATAAAATGATGATTCAGTGTGAAACTTATAAACATTCCCGGAAGTATCAATAATAATTTCACCAATTGGATTATCTACTTTATCCGGTCCAAAAAAGGAAATCATTAAAAGAAGAGAATCATTGATTCTTTCAATTTCGCCAGCGGAACTGGTTATTACATCTGAACCTATAGAGTCGTTTGGAATATCTACATACTTCAATTCCTTTCCATCTGTTTTTATAAACATCATGGACGAAGCAATCTCATATAACGCTGGTAGAGTGTATCTTGCACCCACAGCCATAATAATGCTATCATTTACAGGAAACAAGCTGCCAGCCATCCCAATGACACTGTCTTCAACCATGAAAGGAATAACGAATTTCTCTTTAAAGGAACTATCTATGCCAATAAACAACGGGCGTAGCCACATATGATTAGGATTATTCGGAAATGGATAGTAGCAATATCCAGCCATGTAATAGCTCCCTTTAAAATACAATAAGTGTTCTATGTGGGGAAACTCCATTAATGGATATTTATGCTTGGAAGCGTAAGGTTTCTTCCATAGCTGATTACCTGACAAATCAAAAGCTACTAAATGAATTTTAAAGTCAGAGTTCCCTTCATACCATACCAATACAATCAATTCATTGTTGCTATTTATGAGCAGGGAAGGGGAAAAGCCATGGCTAAAATTATCATCATCCAGCATCTTACACCACACAAGGTTGCCACATACATCCAGCATGGATACATAGGGCCATTGGGCTGTCTTTGTTTGTACCATCCCACACAAATATTTATTCCCATCGCTATCAAAGCAAGCCTGATTGGTTATCAGAGTATATTCTTCATGCTTTAGTTTTTTATCGTATAGGAGGTTTCCGTTTACATCCGTCTTTATGCTCCAGGCATCCCCTTCGTAGCCAATCCAACTGCGACCTGAAACAAACAAACCCTTGTCGTAATCCTCCATGACATGACGCGCCGATTCATTGCGTGTGGGTACCCCGTGGATAACTTCCCACCGGTAGTTTTGCCCCGCCAGCAGCGTAGGCAGGCATACCAATAAGAGTTGAAATATGATATTTTTCATCTTTATATGTTATTAACGAATCCCGTGGCCGGTGGCCACGGGATTCGGGTTAATACTAACGGGCTAAAGTAAATTTGGTACTTTCGATCAGCTTTCCGTTGCGCATCAGCGACACCACATACAATCCCGGCTTCCAGCCACGGGTATCGAGGGTTAGCTCGTCCTGCATGTTCCCGGTTTGGCCGGCATATACAAGATGGCCCTGCTGGCTCCTTACTTCGATGCCTGCCATACCTTCGTTTTCCATCTGGTAGCTAAGTATCACATAATCCTTTGCCGGGTTAGGCTTCACCATCAGGTATTGCGGCGGCTTTGCCTCAAGCAGCTTGTTATAGGTATCGGCGGCTTCGGCAGCCTTGTACATATCCGGCAGAATCACCGGTTCGAGGTATTCCGTCATCGCCAAGGCACGCAGCACGTTCCGTGAAAATACTGCCGACAGCCCGTTACCCGCTGCTACCATCCCGCTTAGTTGGGCTAACGCCAGGTTATCGGGTTGCAACACGTGCAGGGTATCTGCCTGCAATTCGGCCTGAAGTTGGTAGTAAGCAGCCAGTTGCTCATGTGCCTGTTGTTGTGCGGCAGTCAGATCAAACGAGGCAGGTATGCCGCTCAAAACGGCTGCGCCCGCCTGCGTGGCGTTGTGCTGTAGCTTCAAAAACGCCAGCAGATATTTGCTGTGCAGTGCATCATCGCTTTCGAGCAAAATATATAAATCAGTTAGCGCTGCTGCAGCATCGAGGGTGTCGGCCAGAAAGGAGGCTGCCAGTGCGCTGAAAGCACTGCTTTTCTTAAGCTGCCATGCTGCCAGTTTTGCCCCTGTTTCTTCGCGCAACGATACAAGGCTGCGTCCCTGCAATATCTGCGCAATCATATAATCGGGTAAAGGCTCCCAGCGGTCGGCTAATTGTTGCAATAGGTACTCCGACTTGGCGCTGTGGGGGTTGGCAACCATGATGTCGCGCATCAGCGCTCCTGGCAATACCTCCTCTTTATTTATCGCAGCACTTACCACCGTATCCGAAAGCCAGGGTGAGGTATTCATCAGCAGGCTATACAGCTCCATAGTTTCGGGTGGCGTGCTGCCAAATACTTCTGCCTCCAGTTGTGGTGTATTGCCGGCATCCGTTAGTGCATCAAGGATGCTTTGCAATGAATCGGCATTGCTGGCAGCCTCATTTATAGTGGCCAGCAAGGCTTCAGTGTTGTTGTTACCGCCGCCTCCTACAAGATGTGACGGGCAGCCCAATTCAAAAGTCCAATCATTTAGGACATCAACAACAGTAACAGAATGACGCGTATAATCCACTGGTATTAGTCTTGGATTTGAGGGTAACGCATTATTAGGAACATAGTAAATTATATGATTGGCCTGGTTGTTAATGTCGTCAAAGTCACCATCGGGTCTGGGGCTTTCGATATAAAAGAGGTTACCCGCCATATCCTTGGGATCTTCTGTTCCGGCGCCCTGGTGGGCGGCAATGCCCTGTTCGGGCGTTTCGAGGCCGGTGGGGATCGTGATCACAATGTCGTTGTTGCACACATCAAAGTCGTTACACTTTATGCACAGGCCGGTGAGGCCGCTGCGGCTCCGGTTCTCGTTTTGCGCTACAATGCCATAGTCAAGCCCCACAAGAATGTTGCGATAGATTTCGTTGGGGTTGCTTCCCGAGCGGTTTATCACAATACCATTGCCCCGCCGCACCGAAGGCTGTGGGTTGATAAAGCTGTTTTCTTCTACCTGGTAGCCGGTACACTGGTCTAGATACACCCCATAGTTCTCATAAAAGGGGCTTGCATTTTGCCAAGGTTCAAAGTGGCACAGCACTATTTTGTCGCCGGTTGTTCCAGAGGAATAAACGCCCCGTACGTTGTTGTAAAATCCGCATTCGTCCACTGTTACCTTGTTCAGTGGCTGGGTACCCAGCACCTTGATGCCATACAACAGGTTGCTGAAAGTAGTGGTGTAAACCCCGGCATTGTTGGTTCCATTTACCAAAAACCGGGAGCCTGTGGCTTCTATGCCGGTAAGTACCATAGGAGCAGCCATTCGGTTGTCAGCAATTGTTACATTGGTAAAACCAATACCATTGATGAGTTGCATTTTAAACAGCGCATCGGGTGGCTGGGCACCGCCGTAGCCATCGCTGATGGTTACGTTACAATTCAGAAATTCGCTGAAGGACGACCCTGCACTATAGGGATAAAACCAGGCTGCTACTGTATTGTTAATCAGGTTACCGTCATCAACCCGCACATACCCGCCTGAATATTCCCACATCGTATCATCGCTGTTTTCGCGTATTCTGGTGGCTTTAACAGCACATTTGGCATTTGAAACCGTACCTCCATATCTTAAACTAACATATCCCTGGAAAAACAGGCTCGATGCATTGTTGTTGCCCCACACCTCTATGCCTTCCCAGTAGCCATCACCGCTGTCGGTAATGGTAGCGCCCAATACGAATAATTTTGCCTGCCGTTGCACCACCATTTTATGGTCTGCCGGCATGTGCAGAACACAGCCCGATAACAGGGTTAATGTTACCCCCGGTTCCACAATAATGTCGTTGCAGGCAAATATTTCGCCCGTAAACCAGGTGTCGCTGCTAATGACGAGGGGTTCAGAAGAGCCAGGCGGTTGTCCAACGGCCTGCTTATTTGCTGCCGACGCCAAAATCAAAATGGCAGCTATTAAAAAATAAATCTGTTTCATAGAGATAAGATTTTAAAAGTTTTGAAAAAATGATGTTTTGAAAATGAAATCGGTGCTTAGCGAGAGCTGTCAACCTGATTATGGAGGATACTTCAATCGGGAAAATGCAACTTTGAAATAGCGGGGGTAGGTATGTTTTATTTGTTCTGTTCTGTTCTGTTCTGTTCTGTTCTGTTCTGTTCTGTTCTGTTCTGTTCTGTTCTGTTCTGTTCTGTTCTGTTAACCGCATGCCAGATGAATTAGCCACCCAAAACAACTGACTCTCAGAGACCACTCCGGAAAGTGGGAAAAAAATATGGGAACGCCTTTTCATTTACCTGCTACAATAATTAGTTCATAACGTTTTTTTTAAGGCAACAAAGTTAAAAAATATTAATTATCAAAAACAAAATCTTTTAATAAATAAATAATTATTGCCCCCTGGCTGATCAAATACTCTACCCGACCCGTTAAATTCACTGCATTAAATGATACACTAATGCTCACCCTCCAGGCCGAGAAGTCATGGGAGATTTGGAATAGCTAACACAAAAACAATTTCTCGATTTACGCACAGCATGATAATTCATTTCAATACCAACCCCAGTATTTACTTTTTTAATGTTGATAACTCAACTTCCTGAGGAAGGTTAATAGAATATTTCTGTCGCCAATGAAGCGAATGTTAATAAATATTAGAAAATAAACTAGCCGGAATGCTTTATTTTAAAATAAATGTCTACTTTTGCACTCCTTTTGAGAAAAATAAAAGCTACAACAATGAGCAATAAATCATTATTAACGTTGGTCGATAACCTGACCGTAATTAAAGAGATGCCTGCATTCAAAGCAGGAGATACCGTCACTGTAACGTACAAAATCAGGGAAGGCGCCAAAGAGCGTTTACAAAAATATCAAGGCGTGGTTCTTCAGCGCAAAGGACAAGGCGCAACCGAAACATTCACCGTACGCAAAATTTCCAACAACATAGGTGTGGAAAGAATTTTCCCGGTAGCTTCACCGTTTATCGAGGAAATCGTCGTTAACAAGCGTGGCGTTGTGCGCCGTGCACGTATTTTCTACCTACGCGAACTGCGTGGTAAGAAAGCCCGTATCAAAGAGAAAAGAGTATAGTTTTTGTTTTTCATAATGTTTGTGTTCAAACCCCGCCTTTGGCGGGGTTTTGTTATTTGGGGTCATACCTCCGTCACTTCACCCTCCTTTGCCAAAGAAGTATTGGCAAACACAGCTGTGGCCTCCTCTAATATCCCATCCAGCTTTTTGTAACGCGCCGAAAAATGCCCCAGGAGCAAATGCTTTGCTCCGGCTTCTCTGGCGGTAAGAGCGGCCTCTGCGGCTGTGGAGTGGTATTTCTCTCTGGCCACCTCTTTGAGTTCTTCCATAAAGGTAGCTTCATGGTAAAGCAGATCAGCACCCTGCACATACTGCGCAATATCCGGATTGTAACGTGTGTCGGAGCAGTAAGCAAAAATGCGTGGCGGCGGAGGCTGCCGTGTGATTTGTGCGTTGGGATAGACAATGCCAGCAGGACTAACGTAATCGGCGCCATTCTTTATGCGCATCATCCAGGCAACCGGAACATCTTCCTTTAGCAGAAACTCTTTGTCAATTTTGCGTCGTCTTGGCTTTTCGCCAAAAATAAAACCAGTAGTTTCAATTCGATGGTCAAGCGGAAATGACTTTACAAAGTGCTTATCCGACTCGTAAATTACTTCCTCTTTGTCGGCTTGCGTAGGATGAAAAATCAGTGGATACACCAGCTCGGTCTGCGAGGCTTCCAGTTGTAGTTGTACAATCTCTTCGAGACGGGACGGACCGAACAAATGTAATTCCTTGTCGCGTCCCAGCAGGTGCATGGTAGAAATAAGCCCGATGACGCCAAAAAAATGATCACCATGCAGGTGGCTGATAAAAATGTGATTGATCTTTTGAATCTTGTAATGCATGCGCCGCAGTTGTATCTGCGTGCCTTCGCCACAATCTACCAGATAGTATTTGTAGTCCATGTTGAGCAAAATTGCCGACGGATTTCGTGTGGAAGTGGGTGTGGCAGCACTGCTGCCCAGAATAGTGGCGGTAAATACGGGTGCTTGCATGGGTTTGTTTTGTGCAAAGATAGTTTTTGAATGTAGAAGATAAAAAAAAGCTGTTCCACAAAGTGCAGAACAGCTTTTTTATTTATGAATAAAATCGACGCCGCGAAGATATCACGGCATAGCCTGATGCATTATTTCTTCTTTTCGTCGGCTTCGTCGGTTTCTTTGGTAGCATCTCCGGCCTTTTCTTCGGTCGGTTCGTCAGCTTTTTCTTCGACAGGTTCTTCAGTCGGTTCGTCAGCCTTTTCTTCGGCAGGTTTTTCTGTCGGTTCGTCGACTTTTTCGTCGGTAGCTTTCTCGTCAGAGGCTTCTACTTTTTCTTTATCCGCACCAGCTTTGGATTTTTTAGTTTCCTTTACCTTAGCGTCGTCGGTTTCGGCAGCATCTTCGGGAGCTTCAGGAACTTCAGTAGCTTCTGCAAGCAGCTGGCTTTCGTCAGCTTTCTCCTGATCATTCTCTTCCTGCTTGCGGGCACGAATTTCCAGCTTTTCACGTGCGGCCTGCTCCATCTCCGATTTCAGCTCAGCCAGTTCGCTGATGTCGCCCAGAGTGGTTTTCTCGAGGTTATCCTTCATTTTTCTCACAACCTGTTTGTTGGAACGGGCCTGAGCTTTTTGTTCATTATCTTCTTTGGATTTCTCGGCAGAGAGCACATCCTGGAACACGCGACTGTGCGAAAGGATGATCTTTTTATTTTCTTTAGAAAACTCAATGACTTTAAAGTCGAGTGATTCGTCGACTTTGGCCATGCTGTTGTTTTCTTTTTGCAAATGACGCGTGGGAGCAAATCCTTCCACACCATAAGGCAACGTCACCACCATACCTTTGTCGGTAGCTGTGGCAATGGTTCCTTTGTGGATAGAGCCAACGGTGAAAACAGTTTCGAAGACATCCCATGGATTTTCTTCGAGCTGCTTGTGGCCCAGGCTCAGACGACGGTTTTCTTCATCCACATCCAAAACGATCACTTCGATGGCTTCGCCAATCTTGGTGAACTCGGCAGGATGCTTTATTTTCTTGGACCATGAAAGGTCGGAGATATGAATCAAACCATCCACACCTTCTTCGAGTTCTACAAAGATTCCGAAGTTGGTGAAGTTGCGCACCACAGCGCTATGTTTGGAAGAAACAGGGTAACGCCCTTTGATATTTTCCCATGGATCGGGGATGAGTTGCTTCATGCCCAGCGACATTTTGCGCTCTTCGCGATCGAGGGTAAGGATAACGGCATCAACCTCATCGGCTACTTTCAGGAAATCCTGAGCGGTGCGAAGGTGCTGCGACCACGACATTTCCGAAACGTGGATCAATCCTTCTACTCCGGGAGCTATCTCTACAAAAGCGCCGTAATCGGCAATCACAACTACTTTTCCTTTTAATTTATCACCTACTTTCATTTCAGGATCAAGCGCATCCCATGGATGTGGGGTAAGCTGCTTAAGGCCTAAAGCAATACGTTTTTTGCTTTCGTCAAAATCAAGGATAGCCACTTTGATTTTCTGGTCGAGTTCCACGATTTCTTCGGGATGGTTGATACGGCCCCATGATAAATCTGTGATGTGCACCAGACCGTCAACGCCACCCAGGTCGACGAATACACCGTAAGAGGTGATATTCTTAACGGTACCTTCGAGCACCTGACCTTTTTCGAGTTTGGCAATGATCTCGGCTTTTTGCTGTTCGAGTTCGCGTTCGATGAGTGCTTTGTGCGAAACAACCACATTTTTGTACTCGTGATTGATTTTCACCACTTTAAACTCCATTACTTTATCTACATAGATATCATAATCGCGGATGGGTTTCACGTCAATTTGTGAACCTGGCAGGAAAGCCTCAATGCCGAATACGTCGACAATTAAACCACCTTTGGTACGGCTCTTCACGTGGCCTTTTATCACCTCTTCAGTTTCGAAAGCCTCATTAACACGCTCCCATGATTTGAGTATCCGTGCTTTTTTGTGCGAAAGAATCAGCTGACCCGTTTGGTCTTCCTGGTTTTCCACATAAACTTCCAGCGGGTCGCCTACTTTCAGATCGGGGTTGTAGCGCAACTCAGCGCGGGGGATCACACCATCCGATTTGAAATTGATGTTTACCACAGCTTCGCGGTCGTTGAGCGCAGAGATAGTACCTGTAACTACTTCATGCTCGGCAACAGAGCTGAAAGTCTGGCCGTAAAGCTCTTCGAGCTTTTCACGTTCTGATGTTGTGTAGTTGTCCAGACCTTTATCAGCCGCATCCCAGTCGAAATCGCCGGGATCAGCAGGAGTGTCATGATGCTCATGCTTGGGCTTGCCTTTAGGCTCGTCGTCGGCGGGCATTATAGGCTCCTCTGAAGGTTCTTCGGTTGCTTCGGGATGAGGCGGCTCTGCCTCGGCAGACTCGGTAATCATCTCAGCTGCCACTTCCTCGGCTTCCTCTTTGCTCATCTGCGATTCAGCCTGTACTTCGGCTTGTTCTTCGGCCTCTTCGGGCGTGATGGCACCTTCGGGCTTTGCGTCATCTTCAATTGTACTACCAGCGGCAGCGGCAGAAGTTAGATTCTCCTCAGAAGATTCCTGGTTTAACTTTTCTTGTTCGTTATCCATTAAAAAATAAATTGTTGTGGATGCTGCCTTATCATCCGGGTTATTACATCGTTGTTAACATGCAGATAATTGATATTCAGGCATCAAAACCATTATCTGCAAAAATGAGGGTGCAAAAGTATAAAAAATATCACTTTGTGGTATCACAACAGTGATTTTAGATTTTTGTAGCTTTCGATAGTTCCGGCTTCAAAGGATGGATTGTACAGCAAGGCCGAGGGATGTGTGAGCGGAAATATTTTTGTTCCTCCCAAATCTAACAATCGCCCATTTATATTTTTAAAAACCATTTCTGGTGCGGAAGGGTCGGTTTGATACTTTGCCAAAATTGCATAGGTGGCATAAGATCCCAAAGGAACAATGATTTGAGGTTGGATAATTGCAATTTCATCCTCCAAAAAAGAGCTGCACGATTCAATTTCATTTGGAACCGGCTTGCGGTTTCGTGGCAAAGTGCATTTCACCAGATTCGTCATAAAAACTGATTTCCTTTCAATTCCGGCTTTGTGCAGCAAATTATTAAAAACCTGACCCGATGGACCAATAAACATCCTGTTCCCGGCATCCTCCTTCGCTCCGGGCGAGAGCGCAACAAAAAGAAGGACGGCGCCAATATTTCCTTCGCCGGTGAGCGCATGTTTTCGTGTAGCCGACAAGCCACACCTGGTGCAAACCCTGATCTGATAGTTAAGAACGTCGAGTGAATCTTGTTTTTCGGATGGACTGAATACTTTCATCTGAGATAAATTTTGCCTGCTAAAATTCTATACCCTTTCTGGCCTCTACGCCGTCATTATAATAATGCTTTATTTCTTTCATTTCTGTAACCAAATCGGCAATTTCATAAAGAGACTGCGGGGCATAGCGCCCGGTCAAAACAATCTCCATTTCTTTTGGCCTGGATTTGAGCAAATTTACAATTTCTTCTTCTTCAAAAAGATGGTAATACAAAGCAATGCAAATTTCATCCAGGATAAGGATATCAAAACTGTTTTCGGCTATTACTTTAGTAACCTCAGCAAGTCCGGTTCGGGCTGCGTCGATATCTTTTTGGGTAGGCTCATTTTTTATAAAACAATCCAAACCATATTGCCGGATTTCAATTTCAGGAAATCTTTTTAAAGCGTCCAATTCGGAATAGTGCATTCCTTTTACAAATTGAGCGATAAAAACTTTTTTGCCAGCTCCGGCAGCTCTTATCGCCAGACCTATTGCTGCTGTTGTTTTCCCTTTCCCGTTGCCTGTGTAGAGATGTATGTATCCCTTATTTTTTTTCATTTTTAAAAATTTTATCCATTAAAACCAGCTGCCGGTTGATGTTGCGGGCGATGAGTGGTCCTTCATACACAAATCCTGTGTAAACCTGCACCAGGTCGGCGCCGGCTTGTAATTTTTCGATGGCATCGTCGGGTGTAAAAATGCCGCCGGCACCAATGATCGGAAACGATTTTCCTGATTTTTGTGCCAGGTAGCGGATTACTTCGGTAGCACGATCTCGCAGCGGCAGGCCGCTCAAACCACCATTGCCGATCTGTTCTACCCGCTTATCAGGCGTTTTGAGATTGTGCCGGGTAACGGTGGTATTCACAGCCACTACGCCGTCGATCTGGGTTTGGGCTACAATATCTATCACTTCTTCGAGCTGACCATCGTTCAGATCGGGAGATACTTTGAGTAGGATAGGTTTGGTTTTGCTGTGGCTGTGGTTGATTTGCTGCAGGCGGTTGAGGATTAGCATGAGCTTATCCTGATCCTGCAGTTCGCTGAGATTGCTGATGTTGGGGCAACTCACATTAACAACAAAGTAATCGACGTAATCGAAAAGTTTGCGGAAGCAGATTTCATAATCGTCCACAGCTTTGTGGTTGGGTGTAACGGTATTTTTTCCAATGTTCCCACCAATGACGATATCGGTCTTTCGCTTTTTAAGATTCTCGACAGCCTGATCTGCGCCGATATTATTGAAGCCCATCCGGTTGATCAGCGCCTGATCGGCAGGCAACCGAAAAAGGCGTGGCTTGGGATTACCAGATTGCGGCAGCGGGGTGATGGTTCCTATTTCGACAAAACCAAAACCAAGATGCGCCAGTTGATTGTAAAGCGTGGCTTGTTTGTCAAAACCTGCTGCTACGCCCACCGGGTTACGAAACTTTAATCCGAACACCTCCCGTTCCAGCGAAGGGTGCGTTACCGAAGTAATGCTACTCATAAGCTGCTTTGCTCCTGGAACCACATGGGTAAGCTGCAAACCCGACGCTACCAGATGATGGATGCGCTCGGGGTTGATGCGGAAAAGCAAGGGGCGAACAAGGTGCCGATACATCGGGATTATTGTTTGTCCCCAGCTTCTGTATCGGTGTCGGTGGGAGTTTCTGTGGAAGTTTCGGTGGGAGCTTCTTCTGAAGCCTCCTCCTCTGGTTGGCTGGTTTCTTCGTCGGTGAATTCCATCATGTTGCCGGCTACAAGCAAATTGTACCAGGTTACCAACTTTTTGATGTCGGAAGTGTACACCCGCTCTTCATCGTAGTCGGGCAACACTTCGAGCATAAAAGCCCGTAATTCAGCGCCGTTAGATTTCGCATCGAGCACTTCTTTACCTTCATACTTGTCGAAAACCTTGCGAAACACGTCGGCAAGCGGCACATCTTCACCATGGGTGAAAACACTGATTTCGGCCAATGAGCTGATGCGCTCGTGGGCAAATGCCGGGAAACGTTTTCCGTCGGTGATGCTTTCGACGATGACACCTGATTTAGACTGTCCGATATTTTTATACAAACCGGACTTGCCCGATATTGATAAGATGTTTTTTAAATCCATATGATGTTTTAAATTTTGGCAAAAATAAAAATTAAATCCTTCTTTCTGTGCAAACAAACACTAAACTCCGGAATCTACAATATCTCTATTAGTTTAAACAGTAACAAACAAAGCGGTCAGACTGTTTTTTCAACTTGAAAAAGGACTGATGCCGTGGTAGTTGTGTGGCGTAATTTTTTTCATCTCCGCTTTTACCGCATCTGATATTTCCAGTGTGTCGATAAAAAGAAGCATGGTTTCGCGGGTAATTTTGCTGCCGGTGCGGGTAAGCGTTTTCAAAGCGTTGTAAGGATCGGGGTAGCCTTCGCGGCGCAGGATGGTTTGAATAGCTTCGGCTACCACCGCCCAGTTGTTGTCGAGGTCGGCTACGATTTTTTTCTCATTCAGCACCAGCTTATCCAAACCTTTGCTCAACGACTGCACGGCTATGATAGTGTGTGCAATGGGCACACCGATGTTGCGACTCACGGTGGAATCAGTGAGGTCGCGCTGCAGGCGAGACACCGGTAGCTTTGCCGAAAGATGCTCAAAAATGGCATTGGCGAATCCCAGATTGCCCTCAGCATTTTCGAAGTCGATAGGATTTACTTTGTGCGGCATCGCCGATGAACCCACTTCGCCTTCCTTTATTTTCTGACGGAAATACTCCATCGAGATGTAGCTCCACATGTCGCGCGACAAGTCGAGCAGGATGGTGTTGATGCGTTTCAGGGCATCAAAGAAGGCAGCCATGTTGTCGTAATGTTCAATCTGGGTCGTCACATTTTGCCGTTCGAGCCCCAGCTTGTCGACCAGGAATTTATTAGCAAACTCCACCCAATCAACATCAGGGAAGGACACCACTTGTGCGTTGAAGTTTCCGGTGGCACCGCCAAACTTCCCGGAGAAAGGAATATTATTTATCAAAGTAAACTGCTGCTCCAGCCTTTCGCTGAAAACATACAACTCCTTGCCCAGCGTGGTTGGCGAGGCAGGCTGACCGTGTGTATGGGCCAGCATCGTTATATCTTTCCACTTATGGGATAAGGTGTAAATCTGCTGCTGCAAATTTTCGAGCTGCGCCCAAAGCTGGTCTTGCCAGGCCTCTTTGAGCGCCATCGGCACTGCTGTATTATTAATGTCCTGCGAGGTAAGTCCAAAATGGATAAACTCTTTAAACGGAGAAAGGGACAGCTCATCAAACTTCTCGCGCAGGTAATATTCGATGGCTTTTACGTCATGATTGGTCACCGCTTCTATCTCCTTGATACGTTGCGCAGCCTCATAATCGAAGCTCCTGTAGATTTCGCGCAGCTTTTCAAAATTATCAAAATCGAAATCTGAGAGCTGCGGCAAGGGCCAGGTGCACAGGCTGATAAAATATTCCACCTCCACCAACAGCCGGTAACGCATGAGCGCCGCTTCGGAAAAATAGGGCCGCAAATTATCGGTTTTATTTTGATAGCGTCCATCGATGGGAGATATTTCCCAAAGACCTTTCAAATGTGTCATAAAATTGTACAAATTGATTATTCGGGCAAATTTCGCATTTCAATCGGATAACGGCCTTGCATTTTTACATTATTTTTGCCTGCATTACAAATATTACTAAAATAAAAATAATGAAACGAAACTTTCTAATCGTCCTGCTCATTGTTGTTGCAGGATTTTCCGGCATCAGCCGGTTGCATGCCCAGAGTGCTGCTGACACCGTTGGCGGCTACATTTTTACGGATATTAAAATTGCGCCACACATGCCTGTAAAAAACCAAAACCAGTCGGGCACCTGCTGGTCGTACGCAGGCATCTCGTTTATCGAAGCAGAAGTGCTGCGGCAGGGCGGCCCTGAATTGGATCTGGCCGAGATGTGGCCTGTACGCTACGCTTACGAGCAGCGCGCCGACGGCTATGTGCGTCAGCATGGCAACTTCAACTTTGGTCCCGGCGGAGAGCCGCACCATGTGATGGCAACGCTTGCCGACCGTGGCATGCTGCCCGAAGAAGCCTACAATGGCCTTACCTACGGTGAAGACAAACATGTGCATGGTGAGATGGATCATGTTTTGCAAACTTTCGTAAAAGCCATCACCGACAACGAAAACCGAAAACTTACGCCCGTGTGGATGACCGCCTACAACGGAATCCTCGATGCTTACCTTGGCTCCAAACCGGAGCAATTTACCTGGAATGGCAAAAGCTACACGCCCGAATCATTTGCTAAGCAAGTTATCAAACTTAACCCGGCAGATTATGTGGAGGTTACCTCTTATTCGCACCAGCCTTATTACAGAAATTTCATCCTTAAAATTCCTGACAATTGGGATTATGAGATGTATTATAATGTAAAAATGGAAGACCTCACCAACATCATCGATCTGGCCATCAACAACGGCTACTCGGTGGCGTGGGCTGCCGACGTGAGCAATCCGGGATTTAGTCATAAAAAAGGTCTGGCGCTGGTACCTGAGAAAGATTGGAGCGATATTCCACGTGCGTCACGCGATAGTGTATTTGATGTGGCTGGCAAGCAGCGCGTGGTAACTGCCGAAATGCGGCAACAAGCCTACGACAGCTATTCGACCACCGACGACCATTCGATGCACATCATCGGCATGGCCAAAGACCAGAACGGCAACACGTGGTACAAAGTGAAAAACTCGTGGGACGCCGACAGCAACGACTATGGCGGATATTTATATGTTTCACAACCCTACATGCAACTCAACACCCTGGCCATTTACGTGCACCGAGATTTGGTACCGCAGGGGCTTAATTAGTGTCTGTCCATAAAGTAGACATATTTAAAATTTGCCTTCGCTACCCCTCATTCCCCTAAAGGGGAAGTCCCTCGCGCTGGTAGTGCGTTGGCTGGTTCTCCCCTTCAGGGGAGTTAGAGGGGTGTGTGGTGGATGGCGAGTTAATGGAGAGACACTAATTAATGGTTTTCTTTAGGCTGGGGATAAAATGGTGCAAAGATCACTAACCATAACTTTTAAGATGGTGTTTGGACGAGGCTGTGCCTCGTCCAGATTATTTCTACAGGCTTGGCCTGTTTTCAACATCCTGTAAAGGAAAAGCGGGCCAGGCCTGCAAAAATAGATACAGCTTGGGCGGGCTTCGACAAGCTCAGCCACCGCAGCCTAAGCCGAACGAGGAATTTGATTTATTGACATTTGTAGCTTGTTTATAATGGAAAGCTCAACCGAAATTCGTGACAAACGCATGATGCAGCGGGCGCTGGCAATTGCCCGTGAGGCAAAAACACCTTTTGGTTGTGTGATTGCAAATGGTGATAAAATAGTGGTAGAAACACCCAACACTGTACGCACCAGTGGCGACCCTTCGGCACACGCCGAAATGAACGCCATCCGGCAACTGGCCAAAACCGAAATAAAAGCACACAGTCTTTCACTTTACACCACCGGCGAACCCTGCCCCATGTGCATGAGCGCCATCATCTATGCGGGCATTGGCGAAGTAGTGTTTTCCGTGCCCTGGCAAGAAATCAACAGGTTTTATCCACAGATTGAGATTTCGGCTCAAGAAATCGTTACCAAAGGTTTTAAAGAAATCACAATTCGTGGTGAGGTTTTGAAAGAGGAATGCCTGGCTTTGTTCGAGAGCCTTAAGCCGCGAGCAACGTAGAATTTCTCACCGCCGCTCCAGAGGATTGAATCACTCTCACCAGCTCACCACCATCTTCCCATTTTCGTTTGGAAATACTATCGAAGGCAGATTGGAAAGTGCGGCATCGGCAGGAACTATTTTTTCGCCCGCACGATTGAAATCAAAGGCTGCCGGCTGGTTTTTGCGTGGCTTACCGTCGAACTTCACCATCATTTCGGGATCATCAAACCCATGAAAAATCAATTGTATATAGGTAAATTTACTTTCGTAATTCCCTGATTTCTCACCAAAAACTACTTCGTTGATCTCCGGTTTATAAATCATTTTCCGCTGGTAAAATTTCCCATCCAGGTGCTGATATGTCACGCCGTCATCTTCATAGTAATTCCACGAAACATCCTGGCTGCAATGGCTTCGGTAGAGATGCACCATCAGCGTGTCAGAAGGTTTCTGTCCGGTAAACATCACCGGCGACTGCATCGGTATCATGCTTCCTTCTTTAATATAAACCGGAAGCCGGCTGACGGGGCTGGCTGCAAAAATCTCTTGGTTTCCTTCAAAATATTGATCAGCATAGAAATCGTACCAGCCGCCTTTCGGCAAATAGGCACCCGTTGCCAGACGCGTACTTTCAGTAGGGATGATGAGCATGGAGGGGCCAAAGAGATATTGGTTTTGATAAATGCGCCAGAACACCTTTTCGTCATCGGTGTAGTCGATGGCCAGGCTGCGGTTTACGGGCAAGCCGGTAAGCACCGACTGGCGCATGGCGGTGTAGAGATAAGGAAGCAGATTATAGCGTAACTGGATATAGTTACGAGCGATGCGTTCGGTTTCTTCGCCATACACCCAGGGTTCGCTGCTGGCGGTATTTTTGGAAGTATGTCCGCGGAAAAAAGGTGTAAAAGCGCCTATCTGCATCCAGCGGGCATAAAGCTGCGGCGTGGGGTTGCCGCCAAATCCGCCCACATCGGAGCCGGTAAATGAAATACCCGACAAGCCCAGACAGTTTACCAGTCGCACGCCCAAAAGCATGTGTTCATCGTTGGCCTGGTTGTCGCCGGTCCAAATGGCGGTGTAGCGTTGCAAGCCGGCAAAACCCGCTCGCGTAATATTGAGCGGACGCCGCCCGTTCATCAGCTTTTTGGTGCCTTCCAACGTGGCGCGTGCCATCGTGTTGGCATACACATTTTTGGCCTCGCGGTAAGTGGTTTTATTACCCTCCCAGTCGAATTGTATCAGGCTTGGCGGCTGCTGACCCCAGGTGGCAATTTCGTTCATATCGTTCCAAAAACCTTCGATGCCATAATCTACATTTTCTTTAAATTTCGATCCCCACCACTTGCGCACTCGCTCGCTGGTAAAATCCGGAAAATGACACCAGCCGGGCCATACCTGCGCTGTCCAGAATTTGCCGTCGGGATATTTTACAAAATAATTGTTGGCAACACCTTCTTCATAAGCTTTGTAGCCTTTCTCCACTTTGATACCCGGATCGACGATGATAGCGGTTTTGAAATTCATATCACGAAGCTGTTTCAGAAATCCGGCAGGATCGGAGAAAGTTTCGGGATTCCAGGTAAATATTTTATAGTTATCCATGAAGTCGATGTCGAGATAGATGACATCGGCAGGAATATTCTTTTCACGGAAAGTACGGGCAACACTCAGCACCTGCGTATCGGGAGTATAGCTCCATCGGCTTTGCTGAAACCCAAGTGACCACAGGGGAGGCATCTCCATGCGGCCGGTGAGCCAGGTGTATGATTTCAGGATGTCGGCTACATTGGTATGCCAGATAAAATAATAATCCATCTCGCCATCGTCAGCCGAAAAATAAGAAAACCTGTCGTTGGAAGCGCCAAAGTTGAAAACAGTTCGGTAGCTGTTGTCGAGCAGAATGCCATAGCGCAACTGGTGGTGCAGCCCGATATAAAAAGGAATGGAAGCGTACAACGGATCGCTGTTGTTGTCGTAATGCGGATTGTCGGTATTCCAGTTGGTGTAGGCTTCGCCGCGACGGTCGAGGTGACCGGACTTTTCGCCGAGGCCGATAAATTTCTCGCCATCCTGCAGCAATTTGTAGGTTGAAACTTCAGTGCCTGTCCAGGACGTCCCAAAGGCGGGGTCGTCCTGCGAGATAATGCGTCCATCTTTGGTTTTGAAGGTAAATCGAACTGGATTTTTATCAATCACCAGCCGAATCGAATCGGTGGTGATAAAATATTGGGTTTTGTCTTCGCCATAATCAAAGTCACCACGTGTCACCTCCCCCACTACAGCGTACGACACGTCGGCATCGAAAGTTTTGGCGATGCGCACCCGAATGATATTGGGTGTGTAAATGGTAACATTGGCCGTTCCGTTTTCAGTAACGAATGAAAACGTTTGCTTTGCCTTGTTGGATTTTACATTTTTTAAATTTCCCAGGCTATTGTTGAGCAGTTGCTGTGGGAATGCTGGCATTGCGAAAAGCAATACCAAAAGAAAGGAAAGGAATTTTTTCATGAAATCAAATTTGTTTTGTAATTAGTTTTCAATTTTGTTTTGTAATTATCTGAAAATAGATTTCTCCCTTCGGTCGAAATGACACGACTAGTACGCGAGCGAGGGGGAGGTGGGATCGGCGCTATGCGCCGATCCCACCTCCCCAAATCTCATCAGTTCGCTTGTCACTTCGATCCGACAACTGGTCGGAGAGAAATCTGTTGTTACATCCAATATCAATTTTAGCTAATAAAAATAGCTTCGTCATTTTAATCTCAATAGATAAAACCTAATATCTCCAAAACTTGATAACTTCTCCCTTCCCGACAACTCCATAAATTCTGTCCAGGGTTGCATCCCCTGCGGGGCTGCGAACCCTTTAACTTTACAACCCTTCATAAACACGATATTCCCAGGCCTGAAGGCGCAACTGATGGTTATCGCGCATGGTTATTTTTTTATTACCAAACACATCATTGTAATCCCCGGCGTAGGCCTCGCCTTGCAGCATTACGTCGATTGGCTCTGCCGAAAGATTGAGAATGACAAGCACCGACTGATTATTTTTTGTCCGCGTAAAAGCAACAACGGATTCTTTATCGGTTTCGACAGGAACATATTTACCGCCATGGTCGCCATTCCAAAGCGCCTGGTTGCGGTGTTTCAGATCGAGTAGGGTTTTATAAAAATCCTGTAAAGGATATTCTTTCCAGTTGATGGCATCTTTTTCAAAAAACTCCAATCGTTTATCGAGTCCGGCTTCCTGGCCAGAATAGACCAGCGGCATTCCGGGAACGGTAGCCATCAACACTGCAAATATTTTATAACCTTCGCCATAGCGTTCGT
This sequence comes from Bacteroidales bacterium, assembly GCA_035647615.1. Lineage (NCBI taxonomy): Bacteria > Pseudomonadati > Bacteroidota > Bacteroidia > Bacteroidales > Bacteroidales bacterium. Next base: position 193,183 of record DASRND010000036.1, read on the forward strand.
GAACCGTGCCGTTCCAGGAGTTTTCGTCGTGGTTGGTGGTAAAATTCATTTTGTAAACTCCTTTCGGAAACGTCTCCTCCGTCTGATCAAAATACGCAGCAATCGCCGCTGGCGAAGTATCTCCGCGTGCAATCGCATTGCTTAGGTGGTGAAATTGAAAACTATAATCCATATCGAAAGCATCTACAAGCAACGCCTCTTTTTCGGCTTCAGCCAACATAAAAACAGGCTTGATCTGGTCGAGCTCGCGGCGTGCCCGATCCCAGAAATCGGTTGGCACCATGCCGGCCACATCGCAGCGATAGCCGTCGATGTCAGCCTCTTTTATCCAAAATTTCATCTCGCCGATCATCGCATCGCGCAAAGCGTCGTTGACGTAATCGAGCTGCACCACGTCTTCCCAGCCAAAAGGCGCGTACATCTGGCCCGTGCTATCGATTGCATAAAACTCGGGATAATCATTCATCCAGCCATGATCCCACGCCGTGTGGTTGGCCACCCAGTCGATGATCACCTTCATACCCAGCTCATGAGCGCGCTTAACCATCATTTTAAAATCTTCCATCGACCCAAACTCCGGATTGATGGCGCTGTAATCGCGTACGGAATAATAACTACCCAACTCGCCTTTTCGGTTTTTCTCGCCAATCGGCTGCACAGGCATAAACCACAAAATATCGACGCCCATTTCTTTGAGCCGCGGCAAATGCTCTACAAAAGCGTTTATCGTTCCCTGACTGGTGTATTGCCGCAGATTTACTTCATAAATGTTTGCATTTTTCGACCAATCGGGATGATTGACATGGCTTACAAGGACTTGGTTGGCTGCGCTGTCGGCAGCTTCGTCAGATTCATCTTTACTGTTTTGAGAATTACAACCCCAGGCTACCAGCGCCAGAATCAGCATCCACAACAAATTCTTTTTCATCTTCATCATCAGATAGATTTTTATTAAGATTATTTTTGGCAAAAATATAGAAAAAGAATACTTCGATGACCAAACCTACTGCTATCAATTCCGAAACGCTCGATCTTGTGATGCGTGAGGAGGATTTTATCATTTATCATGAGGGGGCGCCGCTCACCACTCCGTTGGGTGCCGAGTTTGCACATGCGGACGCACGAATTCTCAAACATCTGCTTGTGAAATTTACGCTCAGTGGCAGTTACGATGCCGCCGGGATGAATGGCGCCGCCATTTTCTCGTTTGCAAAAGATCGCATCGAAAAAGGAGATGATCCGGTTGCCACAAATTTCGAAAGTCTTTATGCAAAAGGCGCACTTTTGCACAGTCGCAGTACCGGCAAACCCCAGCCGCTGATAGATATCGCTGGCACAATCGATTTCTATGATAAAAATCCGGAGGTGATGAATCTGATTTTTTGGAGCGTCTCGGTGATGAGCGAGGCCTACCGTAGTTTTGTAAGTCAATTTGAGAATGACGCAACTCCGGGGGATGGAGCCGATATTCTGCAAAAGCAGCTAAAGAACTTTTATAATGATTTTTCGGTGGAGAAAAAAGCTGCCGTCAACCTTTTGCTCACCGGCCATCAAAATGGATTGATGCTTCCGCTGATGCTGGTGTCGCACGTAATCACCCCAAGTGAATACGCCAACAGCACGCTGGCATTGCAAATGACCAAAACAAATATCGCAAAAGACTCAGAAGCGTTCCTTGATATTCTGCGCCAGCCATTGCAGCGCGTCAGGGAGCTGCACAACGAGGCATTGAATACCATTGAGTTTTTGGGATTTTTTGATAAAGGACAAAATAAGATTTCTGTGATTCATGAGCTTATCAGCCTCGGCGAAAGCAACAGCCTGGAGTTTAAAAGTACCTTTCGCTGGAATTTGTATCAAAACAAAAAAAATCCGGCCATCGAACATACGGCACTAAAAACTATGGCAGCCTTTATGAACAGCGCCGGCGGCGACCTGCTCATTGGGGTGGAAGACAACGGCAACATCCTGGGCATCGAGATGGATCAGTTTGACAATACCGACAAATTTCTGCTGCATGTGTGGGCGCTCATCAAGTCGTCGATGGGGCAACAGGTAAGCCCTTACCTGAAAACCACCCTTGAAACCATTGGCCAGCGCACCGTTTGCCGTGTGCATTGCCTTCCTGCTCCAGCGCCTGTGTTTCTGCGGCAAAAAGGCTTCGACGAAAGTTTTTACATCCGCACCGGCCCCGGCACTGCCAGCCTCGAAATAAGCGAAGCGCTGGAGTACATCGCCGAGCATTGGAAGAAATAGTTGGAGGGTTTAAACGAAAACGCCTGGGCTATGAAATTAAGAGATTTGTAAATTGTCAGAGAAGTAGCCTTTTGCTTAAAACGTAAAGATCAGCTCCATTTATTCCGAAACAACCAGCACCGCCTCCTGCGTAGCAAAAAGCCAATAAGATTTCCCAGGTTCAAGTACTTGCAGTGTAGCAATATCCTTTTCCGGCCACCACACTTTTGTGCCAGCCACCTCTTTGATTGCTTTAATCACTTCGGTTGGTTGCGATGTTAGTTGCTGCGACAACAAAGGCTCAGCAATGATAATGGGCAAGAGATTCCAGCCGGCATGAAGGTTTATGGTTTTGTTGGTAATTACAGTACCCGGAATGGTAAGAGTTGCCGGTTCGGTCATTTTTATAAAATACCCTTTACGGGAATTCCAATCAAAAGGAGCTTGTGGATTATTTTCCGGCAGCAGGGCGCCTGCTTCTCCGGCCAAAAAGATCAAATCGTCGATCACTTCACCAAAAATTGTAGCGGCATCATTTTCTTCAGGGTTTACATAAAGTGAAAGCCCACTCCATCCGGCAGATAAGGTTATCTGTTGTGCAGCTTCATTGCGCAGCAGCGCCTTCCAGCCACTTTTTGTGTTGTTGTAGTCGGAATGAAATACAAACGTCAGCGCACCGGCGGCGTTGGTTGCTACAATCTTTCCGGGGCTTTGTGTGCCGCACCAGGTGCCGAACAGAGGAGCTGCAGAAGAAGCACCGTCATAAATTTTTAAATAATCATAGCTACACGAAGCCTGGCTTTCGATTGAAAACTCCAGAAAGTCAACGCTAACTTTGGCCTGGAGTGCTTTTGGCAAAAAAGTCGTCGTCAGATTTTGGTTGTTGCCATAATTGTTATTCTCACCACCTGAATCATAAAATAATCCTCCCGAAAGTGTCAGCGTCTGATTGGCCATTAATACAGGCGCATCTACATTTATAAAATTGGTTTTTGAAGAGGTTGCGGTATGGCCGGTGGCATCGGTAATCGTCAGCGAAACATTGTATTGCCCGGGCGAAGTGTAAATAATGCCTGACGGATTTTTTGCAGTTGAAACAGCGGGCATTCCTCCTTCAAAATGCCACTGCCACGACACGGGATTCCCGGTGCTAAAATCAGTAAAGTTGATGCTACTGCCTGTTGCGATTGCATTTTGCGAAGCTTCAAAATCAACCACAAGTCCGGCGGGGGTTAGTATTACATCAATTTCTGTGGTGAGATTATAACTGACTCCTACGGCGGGAATGGTGCGCGGCAAATATCCCAACGCGGAGAAAGTGAGATTGTAAGTTCCCGGTGCTAAAAGTCGCTGGTAAAATCCTGTGAGGCTGTCGGCAAACACCCACGACTGGTCGATGTCGTGCCCATTGATAAAAACTTTTGCATTAATCGGTTCGCCGGTGAGCGCATCCGTAACGATGCCGGCCACGCCATATCGGCATTGGCTGTAATAATTCATCAGCGAACGGTAATTCCACTGCCAGTGATTTTCGAGTGCGGAGGTGGAAAGTTTTTTCGTATTCGACAGCTCCATGGTCACCTCACGGCAGTGGTGGAAATAGTTCATATAATCCTGCCGTCCGCCACTGATGCTGTACCATTGGCAGCCATTAACAATCCCGTTGTCCTTAAATTTGAGATAGGATGCGGGCGAATAAAGATGAACAGTATCGGCGTATTGTCGCGAAACATGCCGCCACCATATGTTGTCAGCAGCCGGCTGCGACCAGGTATCCCATGGGTAATTTATCACTTCGGCGCCGCTATGCATGTTGGCCGACATCACGAAATTTTGCTCTTCGGCCAGTTGCATAAATGCAATAGTTTCAGGCTGCCAGGCTTTGCCGTCGGGATGCTGTCCATCTTCCGGATCAGGATAATTACGGTTGAGATCCACAGAATTTCCATTGTAACGACGCGAGTCGTTTACAGTATGGTTACCGCCATAAAAAGTGCCGTCGGGGTTGGCCAATGGATTTATCCAAATTTCGGTGTTATCAATCAAATCAGTAATGGCGGCATCCTGACCGTAACCTGACAAAAGATAATCGGCCAGCCGCAGCAGCAGGATGTAGCCGACAAGCTCATCGCCATGCATGGTTCCGGTATAAAGAAACTGTGGCTCAGCCTCACGCACACCCACATTATCCGAAATGCGCAGCATCATCAGTTCGCGTCCGTTAACTGTTTGCCCGATGCTGAAACACTGACAAAGCGAGGGATAAGTATTGGCAAATTGTTGCATCATATCGAGGTAGGCGGTGTAGGTAGGATAAAAATCCCAGCTCCGGATATTCCGGATATCTACATTGTCGCGCATCTCCACCGGCACATCAAGCAATCCGGGCGCCAGAAGGATTGTATAATCAAAACCGGCTTGCTTAAAGGCCGTAAACTCCTTTTCATTTGCGTAAGCAAAAACAGTATCGCCGTGCAGACAATCCACCGATACGAGATGTGAAATCTTATTCACCAAATCCCGGTCAGGAACAATAGTTTGGAAATAAACCTCACCGCGTGTAGCAAGAATTTCTTCCGGTGAAAGCGTTTGTGCAGAAAGCACGAGCCGGGAGGCCAAAAAGATCAGGAGCAGAAGTCGGGATATTTTCATGATGCAAAGGATTAAAATGGTTGCCTCAAAAATAGGTAAAACTTGATAATGCGGAAAGCAAGGTGCAAGGCGTAAATCTTAGGGTTTGGACTGGAGCTGTCATCCCAAACACTTCCGGCTGGGAACTGAAGACTGCCTGCTGAAGACTGGGGGCTCCTATCGCAGGATGCTTTTATTGAAGATGATGTAGCCGACATTAAGACCTATAAAAAACTTCTCTTCGGGGCTATCGAAATAGTTAACCGAAAGGCTTACAGGACCAATAAGCGTATGGTAAACGATGGCGCCGGAGAATATCCAATATCGGTCGTCGAAAGGATCGCCATAAAAAGCCAGATTAGTGGCGTCTCTTTTAATGCTCTGGTAGGGTTGAAACAGATAGACTTCTGAGCGCAGATCGATGTTGCGGGTGGGGCTCCACACAGCTTTTAAACCGGCAGCACCATATTTATAAGCGCGGTAGTGGAGCAGAAACATCGTCTTGCTTTCGGGTACCGGCTCAAATGCCGGGGCAGCCAATACGCTGGAGGTATAATTGCCAAAAAACTCCTGATTGGAAAGATGGATGCGGCCGTAAAAACCAAACTTTACCGGTCCTAGCTTCTGGAAATAATTGTCCCAGAGTAAATCTACAAAAGCCCACCGGTGAAACTTGCCAGCGCGTGCCTGCTGAATGTTGCTGACAGAGCCACTCTCAAAAGCTTCGTCGCCCCACACCATTCCGGTGGAGATGCTAAAACGTGCTCCGGCAGTGGCATACTGCTTCCTGTTGAGCGAGTTAAGCTCCCAGCAAAGGCCACTTTGCAAAAAGTCGAACCGGGTTCGGTCGGCGGTGTCGGAGCGGGCAAAAATATTGTCCTGGTAATATTCATTTTGGAAACGTCCAAGCGCAAAATCCGCTTCGAGCCGCCCATTTACGGTGAGAGGCACGCCGGCGTATACATCCAGGAAGTTTTCGTTTTGTATTAAAAAAGAAGGGGTCACATCTTCAATGAAATGAATAGTGCTTTTGAAATAATCAAAATGATTGTAAACGATGATGCCGCCGGCATATAAAGGAATTTTTCCGGGTAAGTCGAACCGAGCGCCTGCCAGCGCCGACGTGTAAAAGCGACCAAAATAAACATTGAGCTTCAGCCGCAAGGCCTCTCGAAAAAGATGACGGTAGTTGAGTTCGGCAAAAGCAAGATTGGCGGTGCGCGTAGAAATGTTGCCACCGAGTGTCAAAGTAAAAGGGTTGGCAGGGCGAAGATCGAGATAAAGATCGTAAAGGTTGGTTTTTGGATTGAGCTTCATGTGGCTGCCATCAAGCTTCAGCTTATCGTCGGCGGCAAGTTTAAAATATTGATTCGAAATCTCGTCGAGTGTCGAATTATCCTTGCGATGTGTCAGCGTGCGGTACACATATTCCGTTTCGCTGGGCTTTAGCCCGCTGATGTAGATACTGTCGATGATGTAAGGTTGTTTTCGGGCATTGAACTGCCGGCGCAATGAGTCGACCTGTTGCGCGGTTCTCTGCTCGGTTATCCTGGCTTTTATCTGTGGCATGTTCTGCATGGCAATGTCGTAGCCAGCCTGTATAAATGCTTTTGAAAGTGTAAAGTCTGTAAGATTTACCTTGGGCAAATGAGGCTCAAGCAAAATGCCCGCAGCGGAATCGAGTGCAAAATCAGTATCGCACATCAACATATTTTGTACTTGCGAAAGCACATCTTCTGCCTTGGGTTTTGGATAGTTGCCCGACACTTTGCTGCCGATGATAAGCGCAGGGCCGAAATCGGCGGTTACTACATCTGTAGGAAAGTTGTTGTACATGCCCCCATCGAAAAGCAAACGACCGTCGATTTCTATTGGTGTAAACAAAAACGGAAAAGTAATGCTTGCTCTCACGCTGCGCGCCAGGTCGCCATGCCGAAGTGTCAGCGCCTTGCTTGAGTCGATGTCGGCAGCCACACAACGAAAAGGGATCATCAGATTGTCGAAGTTATAATTGGCCACAGCAGAGGCATCGGAGAGCAGACGTGTGATCTGAAAGTCGAGTTCTACGGGAGTCTTTATCCCGGAAGGCAATACTTTTGAAAAGCGATTTTTAAACTGCAGATTCAGATCAACCCATCCGGCATCAGGCAGATCGCTGGTGTAATACCACGAATAGCTCCGGCTGAGGTCGCCGGCAATCCAGCGCCTGAAATCCTCCGAGGTAAAAATGTCTTCGATTTCCTGAGGTGAAAACCCGGCAGCATACATAGCGCCCACAGCAGCTCCTATGGATGTTCCGGCAATGTAGTCGATAGGAATGTTGTTTTCTTCGAGCGCTTTTATCACGCCGATGTGCGCCATACCACGTGAGCCGCCACCACTAAGTACGAGCGCGTTGCCCTGTTGCGCCGACGCTGGCAGCCAGGCAACCAGAACCAACATCAACAACAAAAATAATTTACCTACGGAATGATCCACCACTAACCTTTGCTTTGGATGCAAACGATGGTTTTAGAGATAAATTTTTAATTCGGCGGGTAAAAAATTAATCCTGTTTCAACGGGGTGGAAATTTGCAAAGTAATTACAAAAAAAACTGCCTTCGCTTATTTTGATAATGGCAAAGGCAGTTTTATGAAAAAAGAAGGTTTTTAACCCGGCTTATACTTTGTCGAGTGCCTGGGTGAGGTCGGCAATGATGTCCTCTACATCTTCAATTCCTACAGAGATGCGCACCAGTCCGTCGGTAATATTGGCTTCGATTTTTTTCTCATGTGAAATCTTGGAGTGCGTCATGGAGGCAGGGTGCTGTATCAGCGACTCTATGCCACCGAGTGAAACTGCAAGCATCACCAATTTCACACCGTCCATCATCCGCTTTCCGGCATCCAGTCCGCCTTTAAGCTCAAGCGACATCATCGATCCGGGGCCACGCATTTGTTTTTGTGCCAATTCATATTGTGGATGCGACTTCAACCCGGGATATCTAATCCAGGCTACTTTAGGATGACTTTCGAGAAATTCGGCAACTTTCTGTGCTGATTGCTGTGATCTTTCTACACGCAAAGAGAGAGTTTTCAGTCCGCGGTGGGCCATATAAGCCTGATGCGGATCCATGTTACAGCCCATGTTTTGCATCACAGGCTTTAGTATTTTGTGGTACTTTTCGCTGGCTGAAATAATCATACCGGCTACAATGTCGGCATGGCCGTTGAGGGATTTCGTCATCGAATGCACTACAATGTCAGCACCCAGTTCGATAGGCCGCTGAATGTAAGGACTGCAAAAAGTATTATCCACCACCAACGGGATATTATGTTCATGAGCTATTTCTGCCAAAGCCTTGAGGTCGGAGATAGCGATGGTAGGGTTAGCAGGTGTTTCGGTATAAATCATTGCTGTTTCGGGACGGATGGCGCGGCGCACCTGATCCAGATCGGTAGTATCGACGTAGGAATATTCGACGCCAAAACGCGAAAACAAAGTCTCCATCACACCGCGTGCTGGACCATAAATACTATTGTGACTAACGATGTGTTTGCCTGCCCCCAGAAGAGCCATATAAACCGTGGTGATGGCAGCCATACCCGAGGAGGTTGCAATTCCGCCAAATCCGTTTTCGAGACTGGCCACAGCGCGTTCCAATGCACACACGGTGGGATTGCCCAAACGTGTATAGATGAATCCATCGCTTTTGCCTGAAAAACAGTCGGCTCCGTGATCAGCATTTTTAAATCTAAAAGTTGATGTTTGATAAATCGGCACGGTAGCGCTTCCAAAAGGATCTTCAATTTCTCCGGCATGCACCTGACGTGTCATAAATCCTGCTTTGTCTATTTTCATTAGTATTACTTTTTTATAAATAAGTATTTGTATGGCGGGCAAAGGTATGGTTCGGATGGATAACCCTACGAGACGGCACGTTACAAATGCTGACAGTCAGAAATAAACGGTTGTGCTGATCACCATCAGAGTTAAAAAATGAGTGAGCTGGGGTGCAATTTCAGAAATCTAGCCTACTTTTTCTTGGGCTTCTTTTTCTTTTTTCCTGATTCATCTTCAGCCAGCAACGCACGCCAGTCGTTTTTTGGACCCTTTGCTTCAAGCAATACCTCGTGATATTCCTTTCCGGTAAGCACAATGCGGTGAATGGGTTTTCCGAGCGAGGCTTCAATTTCTTCGAGCATAGGTTTCTCCTCGCTGCTGCAAAAAGTAATGGCTTGTCCTTTGGCAGTTCCACGGCCCGTGCGGCCTACGCGATGCACATATTGTTCGGCGCTGTCGGGCAAGTCGTAGTTGATCACAAATTCCACATCCGGAATATCGATGCCACGAGCGCTCACATCGGTAGCGATAAGAATTTTAAGGTCGTCGGCTCTGAAGTTTTTCATCGTCAGCTGACGTTCCGCTTGTTCTTTGTCGCCATGGATGGTTTCGGTTGCGATATCCACACGTTTCATGGCAGCACTCACTCGTTCGGCGCGGACTTTAGTCCGCACAAATACCAATGTCTTTTTATCAGGATTTTGTCGGATAAAATCTTCAAGGAAAAACCTTTTGTCGTCCATCTCCACAAAAGCAACCCCATGCTCGATATTTTTGGCCACCGGGTCTTTGGGCGAAATCTGGATTCTGATTGGATTCACCACCAGCGAGTAAGCCAGATCTTTTATGGTTTCGTTGATAGTGGCGGAGAAAAATAGCGTCTGCCGTTTTTTGGGTAACAGGCGCATCAGGTCGCGGATATCTTTAATAAAACCCATGTCGAGCATGTGATCGGCCTCGTCGAGCACAAGAATTTCCACGCGTCGCAGGTCCAGCGCTTTTTGGCTTACCAGATCGAACATCCGCCCCGGAGTAGCCACCAAAACATCCACACCATTATTCAACGTGTCTATCTGAGGCTGCTGATCCACACCACCATGAATACAGAAAGTGGTGATGCGTGTATGTTTGCCAAGCGTCTCAAAAACACCAGCGATTTGCAACGCCAGCTCATGCGTCGGCGCCATCACCAGGCATTTCACTCCGTCAGGCCGGCCAGAGATTTTGCGGCTTTGCAGCAAATGCAAAACGGGAATGGCAAAAGCAGCCGTCTTGCCCGTGCCCGTCTGTGCTATCGCCAGCACGTCCTCCCCTCTCAGGATGGCAGGTATAGACTTGAATTGTATGTCGGTGGGCTTTTTAAACTCCAGTTTCGACAAACTGGTTTTGATGCCTTCGTAAATATTGTATTGATCGAATTTCATAAACTAAAAATATAGCTGCAAAGATAGGCAAATGAACAAAGAAGGCTTCCGTATGCTTTTAGGGGCAACTTTTTATAAACAAAAACGGCATGAAAGAAATCAACAAAAAAGCGCCTGCAATGGTCACCGGTGCAACGGGTTATGTTGCTGGTTGGATAGTGAAAATTTTGCTCGACAAGGGTTTTACCGTACATGCTCCCATCCGCAATCCCAACGATAAAAGCAAAACCAAATATCTCGATGCTCTGGCAGCTTCAACGCCGGGAACGCTCCGGTATTTTGATGCCGACCTATTGCGCGAAGGCTCGTACGATGAAGCCATGCAAGGCTGTGAGTTGGTTTTTCACACGGCCTCTCCTTTTGCTTTGAACGTTAAAGATGCGCAGCGCGATCTGATAGACCCTGCCATAAAAGGAACCCGTAACGTTTTGAATTCGGTAAACAAAACCACTTCCGTTAAGCGCGTAGTGCTCACCAGCAGTGTGGCAGCCATCTACGGCGACAACAAAGATTTATTGCAACTCCCCAACCACACCATTACTGAGGAATGTTGGAACACAACCTCTTCGGTTAGTCACCAGCCTTATAATTATTCCAAAACAATGGCTGAGAAAGAAGCCTGGAGGATGCAGGATCAGCAGCAGCGCTGGGATTTGGTGGTGATAAATCCCTCGCTGGTGATGGGGCCGGGCATCAGTCCCGAAATAACTTCGGAGAGTTTTAAAATTATAAAACAACTTGGCGACGGCACCATGAAAATGGGCGCTCCTGATTATGAAATCGGGATTGTGGATGTGCGCGATGTGGCGCAGGCGCATTTTGCTGCCGGCTTCACTCCCACTGCCAAAGGACGCTACATCATCTCCGGCAACAACTCCGGCATATTGGAAATTTCAAAGATGCTGAGAGATGACTTTGGCAATAAATACCCGCTTCCCACAAGAAAAATCCCGAAGCCTCTTTTGTGGCTCATCGGACCTTTGGCAGGATTTACTCGCAAAATGATCAGTCGCAATATCGGCTATCCTTTCCGTGCTGACAACACGAAGAGCATCAAGGAACTCGGCATATCGTATCGTCCGGCGAAGGTATCGGTGGTGGATTTTTTCGGTCAGATGGTAGAAGTTAAAAAGTAGAAATGAGAGATGAGAAAGAAGTAGGTAGTATGTCGTAGGTAGCTGCAATTCGCAGCTGGCAATTCCCTGTTATGTCGCTCGTTCAGCATAGGCTGTGGCGGTGGTTGAGCGTCGGTTGGTGAGCGTTGGTTGGTGAGCGTAGTCGAACCAAGCCGAACCAAGTCGAAACCTGCCTAAGTTGAATCTATTTCTGCAAGCTTTGCCTGCCTTTTTTAATTCATCTAAAAAAAACAGCAACAGGCAAAGCCTGTAAAAATAGAAAACACGAGGGCTTCGACAAGCTGGCTTCGACAGGCTCAGCCACCGCAGCCACCGCAGCCTCGTCCAAACACCGTGAGATTGTTTAAAACCCAAAGACTTCTTCTGCTAATCCAGAATTTTATAAGCTACAACACGGTTGTCGAAAAAGGTGGGAACTAGAAGTATGTTTTCTTCCGCCATCAGATGAATGTCTGCAGCATTAACTTTTTCGTCGGTGGTATCAAAAAGAATTTCCGGTTTGCCGCCAGGCACAACACGACGAACAAGGCCACTCCAATCCGAGAAAATAAAGTTGCCCGACTTGTCCATCTCAAGTCCGTCCACACTCCCATCAAATTCCGCAACCACCTTTTGTGATTTATCCGACGAATCGATTTGAATTATCTTACCATTAACACCCACATAAAGATAGCCGTTGCGGTAGTTGATTCCATTGGGACTGTCGAAAGTGCCTGCCGGCAGCCATTCGTCAATTTCGCCATCGGCAATCCGATAAATCGCGCCAGTCTTCATATCCGTAATGTAAACTCTGCCTTGCTCATCGACAATGCAATCATTTAAAAATTCAGCCTGCTTTGCCGAATAAAATTTCACAATCTCACGGGTTGTTACATCAATTTCCGCAACCCGATCGATGTCGGCTACAAATAGTTTGTCGTCGAGCATGGTCATTCCTTTGGGTGCATGCAGTCCGGTAACCCACTCCAGGCGGGTGATACGGCCATCGGGTTCCATCGCCGAAATAAAACCATTTGATGCTTTATCGGTAGGCTTTCCGTTGACGCTGGCCACATACAACATCTGGTTGTGGCTGTCGTAATAAACCGATTCAGGCACCATAAAAACCTGTTCGGTAGCCCAAAGTTGTTTTACTTTTTCGGAGGCAGTTTCTTGTCCGATAGCAGAATTTGCAACGAAAATCAAAGCCATTGCGAAAGCGAAAAGAAAGAAAGGAGTTTTATTTTTCATAATAATATGTTTTGTGAATGGCCTCATAACACGAAAGCCTGCTGTTTTGTTGAGCAGGCTTTCGCCAAATGATTTTCTATGTTAATTCGTCCGGATGGCTTCCGCCCGACCGTTTATTTTTCAGGATCAGCTTCTTCTTTTTCCTGATCTTTCCCTGCATCCAGCGTAAACTTGATGGGCATGGTAAACTGAACAGCGACCGCTTCTCCATCCTTCTTCCCGGGCTCCCAGACAGGCATTCCGTTTATAGCATCCAGTGCACTTTTGTCGAGTGCCTCACCTAATCCACGAAGCACTTTTACATTGGTAATCTGGCCATCAGCTTCCACCACAAAAGTGACATACACAATGCCTTGTTCACCAGCCTTACGAGCCGATTCAGGATAAACAATGTTTTCCTGGAGATACTTCATCCGGGCGGCATCGCCCCCCGGAAACTTTGGCATGTGATCAACAACCGGATAAACTTGCCGCTCAGGGCTAAGTGTGTCGGGTGTAGTAGCGATAGGTGAAGAAGTAGCTTGTGGAAACTCAGTGGCGGGCAAAGAAATCTTTTGCACCAGCTCTCCGGCAGGCAGGCTGTAGGTAAAAGCTGCAATGAGCAGCAGTGTCAATGGAACAGCCAGCAGCACTTTCAATTGCGACCGCCGGCGCGATTTGTTTTTCGTCATCATAATAATACGTGTTTTGATTAATGAATGATTAAAATGGTTGGCAAAGCCAAAGGCGGAAGCACCCGAAGCCTGCACTAATAAAAGATTCTGATAATTGATGGGTTCGTACCCTTTTCGCAGCACACCTTCGTCGGCAAGATATTCGTGCACGGTTTCCAACGACTTGCGATAAAGCCATACAAATGGATTGAACCACTGGAAAATCGTCAGCAACTCCGCCAGAAGCAGGTCAGCCGAATGAAGCTGCCGCCAATGCACCTGCTCGTGCGCCACGATTGTTTCGAGCTGCTCAGATTCCATTTCCAAACGATGAATAAAAAGATAATTAAAAAATGAAAATGGTGCCATCTCCTCCTCCATCACAACAAGATGCCACGATCCGTAGCTTGTCACTTCACTGCGATGGATGAGCCTGAAAAGTTGCGCCAATTTTATCACAAACCGAAGCGAAAGAGAAATAACACCAAGAAGATAAATTCCTGTCATTATCTGGAAGATACTCATGTGCTGCTGCGCCATTTGTTGCACATCCGAACCATTAATAAATATGGTGTCGAGAACGATCATTGTGGTGGCAGGCATGGCAGCGTTTCCAAAGATATTGGCTTTGGCCAACGGCAACATTAACGAGGCAAGCGCCGCCAACAGAAAATAAATCCGGTTGAGCGTAAAATGCGTTTCGCGTCTGAGCGCCGCACGGTACAGCAAATAAAACAGCGACAAGGCGCCGGCTGACTGTAATAGGTATAGGATGAAATTTTCCATACAAATCTGTTTTTATAGGTTCTTCAGATTATTCCGGGTCTTGCTTTTTCTTTTCAATCTGCGCATCAATCAGGCTGCGGATTTCCTCCATCTCCTGCACGCTTAGGTTTTCTTCTTTAGAAAAAAAGGAAACCAATTGCTTGTACGAATCGCTGAAATAACCCGACATGAGTCCGCTCAGGTAGCGCCGGGTGTACTCTTTTTTACTGATCAGCGCATAATACTTATGACTTTTGCCAAACGAATGATGGCTGGCATAACCCTTCTTTTCGAGAATGCGCACCACCGTCGACACGGTATTGTAGGCAGGTTTGGGTTCATCAAACTCTTCGAGGATGTCGTGTACAAAACATTCTCCCTTACTCCATAATATTTGCATGATCTCCTCTTCGGCTCTGGTAAGTGGTTTCATCTGTTTTATTTTTATAATAATTTTAAAACGCAAACATAAAACTATTATTTTAGTTGATTAACTAATTTGGTAGTTAATTAATATTAAAAATGAGCTTTTGCGCTCTATGGTTCGGTTCTGTAGTCGTTATTCAAAGCAGCTTCGCTCCTAAAGCGTTAATCGTCATTCAAAAATTGATACTGATAATGACGCTTCTTTGGGGCTATGATCTAAAATTCAAAATTTAAGATTCGAAATTCCGTATTCGATATTCAAAACTAATTTTAAAAAAACCTCCTGCCAACCCTTTTGAGATTTCACCAAATTCATTCACTCAGCCGGCTCAGGATTTTTATTTGAAATTTGTTTTTTGGGATTTATTTGTCATTTGAAATTTTGAGTATGTGTATTTTTTGCATTACCCTGCTCTGGGATCTTCCACCACGGGCAGGCGCGCCATCTTTTGCACTACCAGGCTGGGAAAACCAAACTCCTCCTCTACTCTACCCAAGATAAGATAGACGCCATAGCCCTGAAAGTTGTATTGCTTTAAAGAATTGGGGAAATGGGTGGTGTCGAAAAATTCGCCCTCGTCGTCGATGAAAGTACCAAAGTGCATAATCTCACCACGGACGGTCTTTACATATTTCCGCGTAACCAACTGGCCAAGCATGCGCACGGTTTTACCTGTGTGCTCCAACATCTCACGGGCCTTTATCTCGCCCCGGAAATTAGTTTTTAATAAATCAAAATAGCCAATGGTAACGGGAAATCCGATGAGTTCTATTTCGTCGTAAGCATCTTCCACCCTGCTGTAATCGAGCTGGGGCAGCGTAAACTGTTTGCCGCTTACTTTGAAAAGCGTGTTTTGGATGACTTCATTTTTTCGTTTTCCAAAAAAAAGATGTGCCTCCCACAGCAGGCGGCTCTTGGTGTTGCCGGTAAAGCGAAGCGCTCCAATGCGTATCAGCAAAATCATCTGCTCAATGCCCGGATGTACCCGCGTCACAAAATCTTCCAGATCGGCATACACGCCATTGATGCGACGCTCCTCGACGATACGCAATGCCAGCTTTTGCTCCAGGTTTTGGATGTGGATAAATCCCACAAAAATTTCTTTGTCATAAATGGTCGTTTTGTACTCGCTGCGATTGACGCATGGCAGCGCAATGTCAGCCCCGCAGCGGCGCGCTTCGTTAAAATAAACCCACGTGTTGTAATATCCTCCAAAGTTGTTGATGACCGCCGTCATAAATTCCAACGGAAAGTGCGCCTTGAGGTAGAGGCTCTGGAAGCTTTCGACGGCGTAGGATGCTGAGTGCGCTTTGGAAAAAGCATATCCGGCAAACGATTCCACCTGACGCCATACCTCTTTGGTGGTGGCTTCGGGGCGGCCAAGCTGTAGCGACTTTTCAAAAAAGCGCTCCACAATCCGCTGAAACTCCGCTTTGCCGCGCATCTTACCACTCATGGCGCGGCGCAGCACATCCGACTCGGCCAGGTCGAGGCCGGCATAATGATGACACACCTTTAGCACATCTTCCTGATACACCATCACGCCGAAAGTTTCGCGAAGTTGTTCTTCCATCACCGGATGGAAATACTCGAAATCGTTTGGATGATGAAACCTGTGGATGTATTCGCGCATCATGCCCGAGCGCGCCACGCCGGGGCGTACGATAGAGCTGGCAGCAACCAGCGTCAGATAATTATCGCAGCGCAGCTTGGTGAGCAACGAGCGCATAGCAGGGCTTTCTACGTAAAAGCATCCGATGGTCTCGGCGCGTTTCAGTTGCGCTTTCACCTGAGCATCTTTTTTAAACTTGGGTACATTGTGTACGTCCACCTCCAGACCTCGGTTTCGCCGGATAATGTCGGCACATTCTTTAATATGTCCGATGCCGCGCTGGCTCAGGATGTCCATCTTCTCAAATCCCAGCTCTTCGGCCACATACATATCCCACTGGGTTGTCGGGAAACCTTTGGGCGGCATGTCCAGCGCGGTGTAGCAGGTAATGGGTTCTTCCGAGATGAGTACTCCGCCGGCGTGGATGCTTCGCAAATTGGGGAAATCCGTCATGCGGGCAGCTACCTGAAGCACCTGTGCTGTGACGCTGTCGTGCTGCTGCCTGTGGCGCTCTGGAAAATCTACCAGTGCATCAATCTCTGCTTTGGGCAGCCCGAAAGCTTTGCCTATTTCACGAATGGGAGATTTGTCGCGGAAAGTTGAAATAGTTCCCATCAGAGCGGTATGTTCGCGACCATAACGTTTAAAGATGTAGTCGATCACCTCATCGCGTTCTTTCCACGAATAATCGATATCAAAATCAGGCGGACTGGTACGCTTGGGATTGATAAAACGCTCAAAATAGAGATCAAGCTCAATGGGATCAACATCCGTAATCTTTAAGCAATAAGCCACCACGCTGTTGGCGCCACTCCCCCGACCCACATGATAAAATCCGCGCGACATCGAATAACGCACGATGTCCCACGCCATCAGGAAATACGACGAAAAACCAAGCTTATCGATGATGGCCAGCTCATGACGGATGCGCTCGGCGGCTGTTTTGTCGGCAGCGCTGTAGCGGTATTTCATGCCGTCGTGCGCCAGCTTTTCGAGAAGCATCTTGTCGCTGTAACGTGAATCGGTAAAGACCTGCTTGTTTTTTACGGTTTTAAAATCAAAATCTATCGAGCAATCGTCCAGGATTTTTTCGGTGTTAATAAGAAGCTGAGGATAATCGGCAAATTGCTTGCGCAGATCATCGGACGAAAGTATCATCTCATCCGCTGCAGCCACGTCGTTAGCAGTGAGTTTGCTGATGAGCGTGTTTTTGTGGATAGCCCGAAGGTTGCGATGCAGCAAATAGTCGTCGTGATCGCGGAAGGTAACAGGAGCCAATACAAGCGATTTGGATTGCTGGCCGACAAATCGGGAAGTTACGAGCCTCCGCACCTGCGCAGGTTTTACGCCAACAAATTCGTTGTCTTCCAACTTTCGTTGAGGCTCCTGCTCCAGAGGCCAAACCACATACACATCATCAAAAGCTGGAGGCTCATCGGGCAGGTCAATTTTTTGGAGGCTGTAATGTGTGTAAAATTCATTGATCTGGCGAAAGCCAGCATTGTTGCGCGCCAGGCAGGTGTAAAGCACCTTATCCTCGCGCCGGCATTCCATCCCGGCAATGGGCTTAATGCCCTGCTGTCGGCACGCCTTTACAAAATCGATGATGCCGGTGGAGTTGTTGATGTCGGTAAGCGCCAGGGCTGTGTGGCCATGGCGGGCGACATCTGCAACCAGCTCCTCGATAGAATAGGTTCCGTAGCGCAGGCTGTAATATGAATGAGCGTTGAGAATCAAAGGGGTATCTTGTTAATGTTTAAATACTAATCATTTCTAAGTCTACAAGATAAACAGAATTGGTAAAACAGGAAGAAGTTGTCGGGGTGGGAAGCAAGGAAAAAGCAGGGCGCATGGCGGGAAGAGCAAGAAGTAATATCGAATGTTGAAATAAAAAAACTATTGAGTGCTGACTATTTATCTTTACGACGACGAGAAGTCAAAGAAACGCTGCATCTGGTTGACAAAACCTCACCTTATGCACTCACGGCGCTATCTTCGGGCTCAACCGGTACGCTGTTGAACTTGCTTCTGAAACACTTCTGCACGCTGCCGGAAATCTCTATATCAACGACAAACCTACCGGCGCTGTAGTGAGCCAGCAGCCCTTTGAAGGCGCACGTGCATCTGCACCAACGATAAGTCGGGCAGCTATTTAAACCTGCTGCGATGGGTTTCTGCGCGCTCTATCAAAGAAAATTTCGATCCACCCACCGATTTCCTGTATCCTTTATGGATGAATAATAGATAATAATTGTTTGCTCTGAATGTTTCCTATCAAAAAAAATATACTTTTGCACCTCAAAATATTGAAGTAATAGTTATGGCTAAAAAAACCACGAGAGCAGAAGAAAACATTCAAGCCGTTGAGGAGGCTTTAAGCAGAACCGAACGATTTATCGAAGACAATCAAAAACCGATACTTACCGTCATTGGTGTGTTGGTGGTGATCATTCTTGCATTTTTTGCGTTTCAACGATTTTACCTCTATCCCAAAGAACAAACCGCCAAGGAGCAGATTTTCATGGCACAGAAATATTTCAGCCATGATTCGCTCAATCTGGCACTTAATGGCGACGGCATCAATCCGGGCTTTCTCGACATCATCGATGATTACCAATGGACTGAATCGGCTAACCTTGCCCATTATTACGCAGGGATTATTTATTTGAAGCAAGGCGAATACCAGGCAGCTCTAGACCATCTGAAAGATTTCAGCACCAAAGATATACTGGTAAAAGCAATGGCGCTTGGCGCTATCGGCGACAGCTACATGCAGCTCGACAAAACCGAAAAAGCTGCTGAGTATTATAAAAAAGCTGCCAACGCAAGCGAAAATGAACTTACCGCACCGGCTTTCCTGACGAAAGCAGGATGGGCTTACGAAATTCTCGGAGATTACAGCAAAGCTATCGACATGTACAAACAGATCAAAACTAAATTTCCCAGAAGCCAGGAAGCAAGAGAAATCGAAAAAACTATTGCCCACGCACAAGGGATGATCAAATAAAGCTATCGAATAAAAAATGACAAATACCTGTTCAAAATCATGAACAGGTATTTTTTTTATCTTTCGGCCATGAATAAAAAGTTACGCATCGTTTTTATGGGCACTCCGGAGTTTGCGGTAGCTTCGCTGGAAGCATTGCTGGCAGCAGACTTCGAGATAGTAGCAGTAGTTACGGCGCCCGATAAACCTGCAGGACGTGGCAAAAAGATCATGCAACCGGCTGTAAAAGTTGCAGCGCTCAGTCACGGACTTACAGTGCTGCAACCTGAGCGGTTGAAAGCGCATGATTTTGTGGAGACTTTCAGAGAACTGCAAGCAGATCTTGGTATTGTGGTAGCTTTCAGAATGCTGCCGGAGGTAATCTGGGCAATGCCAAAATTGGGTACATTTAATCTACACGCCTCACTGCTGCCCGACTACCGGGGAGCTGCACCTATCAATCACGCCATCATCAATGGCGAAACAGAAACCGGCATCACTACTTTCTTCCTGCAACACGACATTGATACAGGCGACATCATTTTACAAGAAAAAATGCCGATAGGCCCTGCCGAAAGTGCCGGGGAGCTGCACGACCGGCTGATGCATACCGGAGCTAATTTGGTAGTTAAAACTGCCAAAGCCATCAGTAGCGGAGATTACACCCAACAACCACAGCAATGGCCTGCAAACATGAACAGGATGCCACGGCAAGCTCCCAAAATCTTTAAAGAAGATACCCTGATCGACTGGAAAAACCCGGCAAATAAAATATACAATAAAATACGAGGGCTAAGTCCCTACCCCACTGCCTACACGGTTTTGAAGAGCCCTGAAGAATTATTATTTCCAATAAAAATATACCAGGCCACCTACGAGGACACCTCAGCTGCACCCCCTCCCGGAAGCATCCTTACCGACTCCAAAACATATTTAAAGATATATGCTGAAGATGGCTTAATTGAAATTCTGGAGTTGCAAATGGCTGGTAAAACACGGATGAGCACCAAAAACTTTCTGAATGGTTTTGATATGAATGAAAGATGGCAAACGAACGGATAAACCACCAGAAAACGCTGTATCGCCCTGAAATTAAGGATTTTTAACGCGCTTTATCAACAAAAAGGGCAATTTATTAACAAAACAATATTTTTTAACTGGTATAACTTGCTACTTTTGCGGTTTGACTTATATTTGTAAGCGATTTGAAAAATTTATTGTTAATCAAAATTTTTATACCATGAACAAAGCAGAATTAATCGACGCAATGGCAACTGATGCCAACATCACAAAAGCAGAAGCAAAAAGAGCACTTGATGCTTTTATCAAAACTACAGGCGAAGCCCTGGCCAAAGGCGACAGAGTTGCATTGGTAGGCTTCGGATCGTTTAGCGTTGCTACGCGCGCTGCACGTATCGGCCGTAACCCTCAAACCGGAAAGGAACTGAAGATTGCTGCCAAGAAGGTTGTAAAATTCAAACCCGGTACTGAATTGAACCTTAATATTGCCTAATCGAAAACACGAAAAGTTAACAGCCTCAAAAGAAATTTTGAGGCTTTTTTTTGCTCGTGCTATACCACAAACCGGTAAGGCAAAGCAGCGTCAGAGCCTGCATACTGAATGCCTATCCGTGGTGTTACCTTAATGGCATCATCCGGAAAGGCCATCTGGTGATCTTCTATAAAAATCTTCCCTAAGCTTTCTGTAAGCGGCAATCCCGAATCAGTATAATGAATACCTAAAATTTTAGATACATTCCCGGGACCCTTCCCAAAGGTTTTGTCGGGCTGTGTTCGTTTTGCGCGCATCAACATGGTCTCTAATCCTTCGATGGGGCAAATGGCGCGGATAAGCACGGCATGCGGAATACCAATGGTGTTTGTCACCACGTTGAAGAGCGAATGAATTCCATAACAAAGATAAACGTATGCATGCCCGCCGGCTCCGTACATAATCTCAGTACGGGGGGTGCGGCGGTCGTTCCAGGCATGGGACGCACGATCGGTAATACCAGCGTAAGCTTCAGTTTCGGTGATGATGCCGGTGGTGCGTTCACCGTTAATATTAGCAACTAATACCTTCCCGATCAGTTCACGTGCAATGCCCAAAACATCGGGACGTTGATAAAAATCATTGCCGAGCACCTTCGGTTTACCCGAAAGCTTCATCTGCCCGATCATGTCATCTACCACTTTAAGATTTTTTTGGCGCATAAAGTCTGTGATTGATAATTCCTTTGCGATGCAGGAAATGAAGCATGGAAGTTTGCAAAACGCCAAAGCCATATTTTACGCTGCGCCGGAAGTTGATACTTGAGGCCTCATCAGAATAGCTGGTAGGGCAAGTGATTTCGCCTATTTCGAAACCAGCCATAAAAATCTGGGAAAGTATTTGGTTGTCGAAGACAAAATCATCGGAGTTATCTTCAAAATTGATATGCTGTAGTACCTCACGCGAAAAAGCCCGGTAACCTGAGTGATATTCTGAAAGTTTACGATCGAGCAGGATATTTTGCACAAAGGTGAGCAGGCGGTTGGCTACATATTTATAAAAAGGCATTCCTCCTTTTAGTGCGCCACGCCCCAGGATACGCGAACCCATCACTACAGGGTAAATGTCGTTGGCGATAACGTAAACCATCGAAGGAATCAATCGGGGAGTATATTGGTAGTCGGGGTGCAGCATCACCACAATGTCAGCACCAAGTTCGAGCGCTTTTTTGTAACACGACTTCTGGTTTCCACCATAGCCGGTATTGGTCACATGGATCACAATGTGTCGGATGCCAATGCGACGCGCCACTTCTACGGTATCATCGGGACTATGATCGTCCACTATCACCACTTCATCCACCAGATCGTGTGGAATTTCGCGATAGGTATTCTCAAGGGTCCTGGCGGCTTTGTAGGCCGGCAATACTACGACAACTTTTTTATTATTGATCATTGTTGTTTCTGGATGTGACAGGTGATCAATCGCAGGCAAAAATAACGTTTATCATATCTAAAAAATGATTGATGAAATTGGATGATAGAAACCATCCTACTCTTTAGTAACTGAAACCGGCGTAACATTTTTTGCGAAAAGGGCTTGTAGCCGGCTTTTCACTTCTTCAAAATCCGGATCAATATCAAAAACCAACTCAGGTTTGAGATAATACAGTGTGTTCTCCTTTTTAAACCGCTCTTCGCCGCCGCCGGTGATGTTGAGCATGATGAGTGCGTCTTTATCCACTGTTTTATTATTTACGACCTCTATCAGCGAAGCTACTGCTACTGCTGCTGCGGGATGAAGATCGATACCTTCGAGGTTTTCGAACAAAACGGAAGCCTGACGCAGCAACTCGTTGCTGACGGTGAGCACCGATCCCTGTGTGTCTTTTAGGGCATCATACAATCCGCCTGCAAGTCCATAAGGTGGCTTGCGGTTGCTAAGCACCATGGCATCAATTTGATTTGCCTGTTCACGCGCCTCGGCAATACTGGCAAAAAAAAGTTCACGTGAATCAGCTTTCCAGGCATGATAAATCGGGACAAAAGGTTCGTTTTGCGAAACCATGATCCGCATCTTATTATTACCAAAGCGACCATCGTCTATCAGCCGCATGTTGGCTTCCCAGGCAGCTATGGCTCCGGTGCCACTTCCTACCGCCTGAAAATAATAATCGGGGATGCGTCCGATGGTTGTAACGGCTGACAACACCGTTGTTCCCATGCCATCGCGGCGGGCTACGTTTTTGGCGCCTCCTTCCATTACAAAATCATCAATTTGGCAAGCCAAGTTCGACAGATGAATTGCATCGAAATAGTCGCTTCCCCGCCGGGAAGCCACTAGTTTTACACAGTCGTCGATGGGTTCGTCAAACCAAAGAACCTCTATCCGGTCTTCGGGAACACATAGCAGCAAAGGGATTTTATTATCGGAACACACGCGTGCAAAAGCGCGGGCAGTATTACCTGCCGAAGCCACCACCAGTATTTTCCCGCTTTGGCGATCGAGGCGTCCGCAAACTGCATAAGCTTCGGTTTCTTTGAAAGAGCAGGTGCGCATGGCTGCTCCTTTTTCGGGCCAATAACCGCTAAAAGTTATCCAAAGATTTTTGAGCCCCAGATGATCAGCCAGATGCTCGCTTCGATAAGTGACAGGTGCCGACGATCCCTGCAAATATTCGTGCACCGGCAGCCAATCAGCAAACTTGTAAAACCCATAGCTCTCATCTTTCAGCGTAAGCTGACGTGCATCATAAATGGCGCGCAGCAATCCGGGTTTGTCGGATTGCTCATCGTCGAGCAGCCACCCGGTGTCGTCAAAAACTCGTCCTGTGACAAGCGATTGCAATCGATAGTGTGGCGTGCGGAAATCCTGCTTCATTTTCAATAGTTGTATTAATTAACAATAATTAAAAGGCCGCAAAGGTAACCTAAAAGCACAAAAAAACCTGCCCATATTTCTACAGGCAGGTTTTTCAAGGTTTGAATGATAATCATCCAAATCCATAAAGAGTTTCTATCTCACAATCAGTTTCACGATTTTGGTTCCCTGATCGCTCACCAGCTTCACAAAATATAGCCCTGAAGGCTGTGCGCTAAGGTCGAGCTGATGCGTGTTTTCGATAGAGATATTGCTGATGATCTGTCCTTGCGTATTGGTTACCATCACCCGGGTGGTACTGTTGATACCATCGATAGTGATGATTCCTGTGGTAGGATTGGGATAAACAGCAAAGGAAGAAGTTGCCACATCGTCAATAGAAGTAGCACCGGCTTTGAACGAATCGATCATAGTAAGACCATTGATAACGTAGTAACCACTGTGGTCGGGCATACTTTGGTTATAAACAGGCTGCACGTCGATGGTTTCGGCATCCCTGAAGATTTTTACCTGCAAAGCTTCACCTTCCAGCATGCCATCCAAAGCATTTGTGGTGGGATCATCAGCGTAAGCTACGAGTGCAAAGGCTTTGTTGTCGCCATTGTAAAGAGCCATACCTGTACATTGTCCGTCAGCACTGAAAACACCTACAACATCACCTGGCAACAGCTCAGAAACAGCTTCGGAAGAAATGCCGATGATATGAACATCGCCGGTGTAGTTGACGTCGTTCCATGTGGTGTAGTTCACACGCGAAGCAGGCTTATTGGATGCCTCAACACCCGATTTAAATCCATTGAAGTCAAGCGTAGCCGGCGCATTGAATCTTACCAAATAGCCATATCCGGGCTCCAACCACTCCAGGGTATAAATATTACCTGTTGGCCAGTATATGGTACCATCAAGACCAAAGGCAAACTCAACCGGCTGATCGTCGAAAACTGTGGCAGCCAGGATTGGCTCCTCGCTGAGAACCGGGACAATATAGGTGTCGGCGCTAAAGCTGACGGTTTTATTTTCTACCGGATAACCATAGAAATACAAAGCAGCGTCATCAGCCATTTTGAGTTTATAGCCCTGATAGGTGTCGTACTCACCAATGGTGTTGATGTCAAATTCGGGCCAGAAGATCCCTGTTTTACCAAGCATAATCACCATATCGTCCTTAATAGGAGCCATTACCGAGTCCATGCCCATCTTTCCATTCATGTCAATGAAAGTTGAGATGTAACCCCACTGTCCGGACTCCGGGATCATTATTTCCTGTCTGGAAACTTCAAAGTGAACAAGCACCGATTCTATAAAGATTTCACCTCCGCCGGTTATGATCACTTCTGCATCATAAATTCCGGGAGCTACGGCATCAGCCTCAAGGGTGAGAATGATGGTTTGCGTTCCGGGCATTACAGTGCCAGAAGTCTCGCTAAGTGACATGGCTGCGTTAGCCGGAACGATTTGGGCATTCCAACCAATACCACCTAAACCATAATTTTGGATGTTGATATCCCAATCGGCGGTTTCACCTGTATTGAGGACGCTGTGAATGGTTTCGGGTTGTACTTCAAAGAGTTTGTTGGTAACAATGATGTTGTCGATCAGCCAATAATAGATGGCGTAACTATCCTCGCCCACAGCTCTGAAACCAATCTGGAACAAGCCGCCGGCTGCATATTCAGAGATGTCGTAGGTATTTGTTTGCCATGGGATATTGCCCCAATAGTTGTCAAACACTTCCACCACATGCCTCCCTGTGCCATTAAACACTTCAAATTGCATTGTTTCAAAATAATCCCAGTCCCAATTGTTAAGCATAAGATCAAACTGCACATAAACTTCTGTTTCGTTTGTGGCATCGATAAAATAACTCTTGAGTAGCATGTCATAATCCTCAACAACATTAGGCTCTTCGCCATTAAAAATAGCAACAGTATCAGAATTATCCACTACAACAAGCCCCCAATTGCCAGGCATGGGATCGCGCACCCACTTTTGTGCGCCATAGGAACCCATCGACCAGGTTTCGGTGAAAGGCATCTGATAAGGAACTTCCGGAACAAGCTCTTCTTCCAGGTACAATGTACCAGAAGCTGGCAGGTCTTTGTAGGGAGTCCATAAAGTTTCGTATCCATACTTTTCGTAAGTCAAATTGTAAACACCAGATTCAAACTCGAAGGACCAGGAACCGTCAGCAGCAGTCATTACTTCGACAGGGGGGAGATTGTGAGGCAAAACTTCTACAAGTGTAATCCTAACACCTTCCAGTGGTAATCCGGTACCGGCCTCGGTAACCATCCCTTCAAAAATGCCTGTAAAAGAAGTGGTGAAAGACCAGGGTATGCAGTCTTCGGAAGCGCCGGCATTGTTGTAGGGGAAAATGAGCCAATCATAGGTTTTGCCCCATTCCCATCCGCCGACGGGCAGAAATTCGTTAACATTACCTATATCTGTATCCTCTTCCAACCAGATTTCATCGTCTCGATTTTGAAGGAACAATCTGTATCCGGTTGCCGGAGCTGAACCTTCGGGCAGTTCCCACTGCAATGGCTCGTCAAGCAGCACACTAATTTGGTTATCGAGGGGAAAAACCAACTCAGCACAATCGGGAGGAGTAATGGGCGCAAGCGTTGCATTTTGGAAAGTTGTCTCGTTTCTTTCCACAAGAACTCCCGAAATAGTGGTTTGATAGTAATCTTGTAATTCGAAAGTTAGCTCATACGTTCCCAAATCCAGCTCCAGCGAATAGTTGCCCAAAGCATCTGTTATGTCTATTATGCCATCCGGCGTAGCCGTTACAATAACACCTTCCAGCGGATCATTGGTAACCGCATCAGTTACCACACCGGTGATGTATCCCGGGAAAGCTACCTCTATGGAGATATCATCTATAGAAAGATACCAGGGAGTATAATTTAACTGGCCTTTGATACCAACAAAATAAATTCCATCAGCGACAGGAGTAAACAAACCTGACAATTGCTGATAATCACCATTTACAATATTGGTTTCGGCTATGATTGGATTAACCATAGCGGCAGCATTGCCGGCATCGCCGTAGCTTACGGTGAGGCTAGCCCCAGTTGTAACATCCTGGCGGGCAAACATCGAAAAAGCATACTTAACGCCACCCGTAAGCTCTATTTCTATAAACATCCAGGTTGTGGAACCATATTTAAGATAAGCATTCCAATCGCCTGTAAGTGGAGTCCGATTGTAGTTAGTGAGTGTATTATTGGCAGTCCACGAATTAGTTCCGGAAATTAGTTCCTGCGTCCATACAGCAACCGGCTGATCTTGGGTATTGTCAACTTCAAAGCCATCGAAGAAAGGAACGGTGAATGGCAAAACAAGCGTTTTAAAAGTAAAAGGTCCGACCCATGTACTCAAAGCTTTGGCGCCACAATCAGCCTGCACATAAAAAGCATAAGCAGTGTAATCCATTAGACCTTCAACGAGGTAGGGATTAGTAACACCTGAATAAGTAGGAATTCCTGTTGGAGTAAAACCAGCTTCACCCAATTCGATATTCCATGACTCTGCCGTTCCGTTTTCTGTCCAGCCCAGCATTGCACTATTGGTGGTAATATCGGTTGCGGTAAGTGCAGATGGCGGCATACATGCCGGGGGAACTTCCACTTTGAAGTTATCAAATGCCAGATCATAATCTTCCGAGAACCGGTTACCTGTAATTTGAATTTTGACATCAAAACCAGCATAAATAGCAAGATCATAAGATTTGGAGTGCCATCCTTCAATGCCATCATTGGGTTGCGTATCAATGTCGGTGTAAGTAGTGCCGTAGTCTGTGGAAATGGATACTACAAAATTTCCAGAACCGGCAGCAGGGGGCGCAAACGGCGAGGAATACTTTGAAGTTTTGTATTCAAATGTCAAAAGCATGCCATCTTCTATGGTACCAATATTCGCTGTTGTGAAGATACCAGGGGTAGAGCTATAAAGATTTTTATAAATGCTATTCCCTGGATTTCCTGCTGCACCCCTACCGGAGCCAATTGTCCATCCTGTTGTTAACCAGCCTGCAGGAATTGTGGTAGTAACAAACCCCTCGAAGTAAGGAACAGGTGCAACAACTTTGGTAATAAACGTAAGTGGGCCAGTCCAATCGCTGTATTCATCACCACAGTCGGCTCGCACGTAGTAAGCGTAGGATGCTCCCGATGTTAAACCAGTTAGCAAGTAAGTAGGATCATCGTTAACGCTGGCTGTGGGATTTCCTGTTGGGGTAAAACCAGACGCACCAAACTCAATGTTCCAGGAAGTTGCCGTTCCGTTTTCTGTCCAGCCCAGCAAAGCGCTGCTGGTGGTAATGTCGGTTGCGGTAAGATCGGATGGAGGAGGGCAGGCTGGCATTTCACTAATTGAAAAATCATCGATGCCAAAACCATAAACTGTTGAAGCTGAATAATACTGGTAAAATGCAATGTAGATGGTTTCACCATCATACGCGCTTAAATTCAAGGTATGTTCCAGCCAGGATATATTGCTACAATCAATGTCTGCCAGCTCATCAGTAAAGGATGCAATATCACTATCTGTGGTTGAAACCAGTACACTATAAGAATTAATTTTGGTAGAACTTTCAACTTTATCCCACCACTTAATCTCAGCCTTTATACCGCTAAGATCAATCTGCGGAGTAATAAGCCAGTCATCGCCATTGCCCATGCCGTGGGCAGCATAAGGTGCAGAATGTGCTGGGAGGTATTGATTACTTTGAGACCACATGTAGCTATCTTCGTCTGCATTAACAACCTTCCAACATTTAGGCGCTGCAGGAATGCCCATCCAGGTGCCATCAAAGTTTTCTGAGTACGGAAAAACTGAAACCGCTTCACAAGCGGTTGCAAAAGTAGCAGGCCCAGCCCAGGTGCTTACTTCATCAGTGCCACAATCGGCCCTTACATAAAATGCATAAACCGATGAAGAAGCCAGGTTCTCGAGCAGATAGGGATTTGCCACAATTCCTGATACGAGAGTTCCTTCTGTTTCAGGATTAAAACCAGGTGTACCAAAAGTGATATCCCACATGGTTTCACTGCCATTGACTGTCCAGCCAAGTTCAACGGAATTGACCGTTGCATTTTCAGCAGTTAGGGCTGAGGGTGCCGGGCAAGCCTGAGCTATCCCTCCAAAAATGATGTTGGCAATGTTAGGATAGTTGTATGAGGCGATTGGAGGAGCAGCAGGATCAGGATTTGTTCCGTCGTTACGGTAAACTAATGCCCTGTTGTTTACAACATTGGTGCAATAGAAATCATCGCCCGATCCATTGCAACCTCCACTATTTTCATCAACTGCAACTACTAGATTATCAGATCCGTTATATATGAAATCAGTGATGTCGAATTCGATCCAGCCTGGACCGCCAGGATGAGTGAATGTACTTGAATAAACCTGGGTTAGCTCAGTCACCGGAATCCAATCCGTAGTGCTGGCAAATTCGGTTTTAGTAGTGTGACCAATGTAAATGGTCCAGTCGTTAGACTTGCTCAGCGTCGCGCCCGCAAATTCCCACGACAGCGTGGTAATATCCCCGGAGGTTCCAATCTCGGAAGCGAGATAAATAACCTGAGAATAAGAGAAATTATAATAAGGCTCAATTGGTAGGCCTTTGTCTTTAACTGTGCCATTTCCTACCTGTATCTGGCCATAGGAGATACTCGCTGTTAACAACAGAAATGTTGCCATCAGCATCATTAGTAAACTTGTAATTTTTCTCATAAACGTTAGGTTTAAAATTAATAATTCATTGAATTTTTTTTGATGTGATTGTTGTGATCTTCGCAGATCAAGCATTTTTTTGATAAGAGTTGTATTAAATGAATTTTACCATAGGCATTGCTTTGTTTTGATTTCTAAATTATTTTAAAGTCCAATTTTTTTATTGTTTCGTGTCTCCACTCCAGCTTCCTTTTACAGCCCACAATTATAGCTATAATTTTTGATTGATTGAAAACTTTTTTGGTAAATTTTTTTTATCAATAATTAAACGTATTAAATTGGGTAATCCAAATAGATAAAAACGTGAACATCAAGCCATAAAACAACAAACCCGGACTTTGCCGGGTTTGCTGATTACGAATAAAAAAATCATGAAAAGGGCTATTCCACCACTATTTTTCTAAAAACAAGACCATTGCCATCGGTGGCTTTCATAAAATAGATGCCTTTTTTGAGTTGTGACAGGTACATTCTAACGGGCATTGTATTAATTCTAAATTTGCTGATGAAAAGAAAGTAAAAACGATTATGAAAAAGAGATTAAACCGACCAAAAGTTTTCTTGCTGCCTGCAGTTATCCTCCTTCTTCAGTTATTTCAATACTCTTTCGTGAATGCCATCACTTCTGAGCCCGACACATTGCGACAGATGACTATGGACGAAGTTGTGATCACCCCCAACCGTTATAATCAGCAGCTTATCGACGCCGGCGCCTCAGTGGATGTGCTGCGTGCCGGAGAGATAAATCTGTTGCCGGCACAGAATTTTACGGGCATTCTTAATTACCTTCCGGGGATTTATGCTACCTCCACCGATGGCATGGGACTCAACCCACAGATCAGTATCCGCGGTTTTTATGGTGGTGACGAAGCTGAATATTTCACCGTTATAGTGGATGGCATGCCTGTGAACGATTTGGAATCAGGGCTGGCCAACTGGAGCCAGATTCCGATAAATGCGATCAACCGCGTGGAACTGCTGCGTGGAGGCTCCTCCACCATTTATGGCGATGCCGCTATGGGCGGGGTGCTTAACATCAGAACTGTTTCTGGCGATAAACCTTTCACTACGGCCAATATCGGCTATGGCTCATTCAACTCATACGAAATAGGCGCAGCCCATGGGGGTAAATTAGGAAACGGCAGCTATGAACTGTATGCCAACCACACCGCTACCGATGGTTTCAGAGATCACGCCAAATGGAGCACCATCAACTTTGGCGGCAAAGTGAAGTTGCCCATTAGTCGCAACTCAACGCTCAATTTCAGTACTTTCAACCAGATACTTTCGGCAGATGACCCGGGCTTTTTGTTTCAACAAAACATCGATACTGACCGCAACCAGTCGCTGGCCTATTTTAGGCAGGACGGACAGGATGCAGAAAAACATCTGGCCAACCTGGAACTTCGCACCCGTGTAAATGTCAATACCGATCTGGGCATCAGCCTTAGCTATCAGCACAGAAAGCAGGAAAAAACCCAGACATTTGCACAAATTCCTAATGTGGTCATATTTACAGGAGAAGAAACTTATCCGATAGAATTGTACGATACCACTGCGTATGGCGACACAAAAAGACGCAACCTCGACACCGACCAGTTGAATCTGGCCATTCGCATCCACAGCGAAATTCCCGATGCAGGAGCGCGCATCACCAGTGGAATCGAAGGAGGCTATGGCGGCTTCAGCAGCGAGTATGCTGATATTTTCAGAGGTTTCGAAAACGATTATCAAAATAATTATACTCCCTGGGATTCGCTTGATACTCGTGGCGATGGCTATCATTTTACCACAGCTGTTTACCTAAACGGCGAAATACGCCTGGCCGAACCGCTCACACTTTTAGCAGGCCTTCGCTACGACTACATTTCCGACGAATATACTGGCAAGGTTCCCGACACATCTATCAATAAAATAAATTCGGCTTTAAGCCCCAAAATTGCCCTTAACCTTAGCACCGGAAAAACCGACAATTACTCCGGAAGCATCTTTGTGAACTATTCCCACGCATTTAAAGCACCTACCATCGACCAACGCACCGACCTGAAAAGGCTCCATAACTTTAGGTTTATGCAGGCCGGACCAACGTACACTCCATTCCAAATAAAAGCCGATCCTTTTGCTAATGCAAACCTCAAACCACAAACCAGCTACAATTACGAAATTGGCACCTATCATCATTATAAATTCTCCGACAACTTTACCGTAGAAATAAGCCTCGCCGGCTATCTGATAAAAGTGAAAGATGGAATAGATTTCGATCCGGGAACTCAGGTTTACAAAAACATACTCGACACCGAACATACCGGATTAGATGTTAGTGTTAAAGTAAATCTACACAACGTTTGGAGCGGGTTTGCGAATTACAACTATGCACAGGTTGAGCTTTCATCTGGCAAAAATGAAGGCAAAAGTCCCAAAGGTATCCCTCAAAACCTAATATCAGCAGGCATTTCTTATGCTCCCGAAACCGGATTTGGCGCTTCGCTGCTTTTGAATGGTGCCAGCAAAATATATCTCGACAATCAAAACCTGGTAACGCTTAACGGACACACCATTCTTAGTTCCCGTTTGCAGTACAACCTGCATTTTGTAACTTTTTATATTGATATTAAAAACATCTTCGGTGCATCCTACAATGACACAGGCTATGCGCTGGATGATGGCACCGGCAAAGCTTTGGATGGTAAAAAATATTTATATCCATCCGCCGGAAGAATGTTCTTTGGCGGAGCAAATTTCAGTTTTTAATAATTAATCAAGACGTGATGAGCTAATAAGATTCGACGACACCCTCATTGAATCTAATTATCCGTTAAAAGCAGACTTCCGTTACCCAAATCTTCAGGCCTGGCTTTTAATATTCAATCCGGGCGTAAGCCTTTCTTACAGCCGCAAAATACCGATGGCAATAATTAGTTTTACTTTTGTCGAAAATATTGAACAAATGAAAATTGTATTCTTTAAAACACCCAAACCAAAAGCCTTTGAATACAAACCGCTCTATTACGACGAGGAAAAAGAGCGGATGGAAACGCGGCGACGGGAGCTTGAAAAATCCGGCACCGGCGACACCAGTTTTGTGCGCGGTGAGATGGACCGGCGCTGGCGCAGAATGGACCGGCAAAACCGCAGCAAAGCACGTGGTGCGAATCTACTGGTGTATGTGATCATCGTTGCGCTGCTGGTTTATTTTATCTTTTTTGTGTAAAAGTCGAAAACAAGGCATGTCAGACATTATTCATTTGCTTCCCGATTCGGTAGCCAACCAGATAGCAGCGGGTGAGGTGATTCAGCGTCCGGCATCGGCAGTAAAAGAGTTGCTCGAAAACGCCATCGATTCCGGCGCCACCCAAATTGATCTGGTGGTGAAAGATGCCGGAAAAACGCTGGTGCAGGTCACCGACAATGGCTGCGGCATGTCCGACACGGATGCCCGCATGGCTTTCGAGCGGCATGCTACTTCCAAGATAAGTTCGGCCAACGACCTCTTCAGTATCCGCACCATGGGTTTTCGTGGCGAGGCATTGGCATCGATTGCGGCCATAGCGCATGTGGAAGTAAAAAGCCGCCTGACGCAGGAAGAACTTGGCACCTGCATCACCATCGAAGGATCATCGGTAAAAAGTCAGGAAGTTTGTCAATGCCCGGAAGGCACCACCTTTATGGTGAAAAACCTTTTTTATAATGTGCCGGCGCGGCGACGTTTCCTAAAAAGTGACAACGTGGAGCTGCGGCATATTATGGAGGAATTCCAAAGGGTGGCACTGGCACAGCCCGACATTGCTTTTGGGATGTTCAACGATCGTAAACCTATTTTTCAGCTCCGCCCCGAAAACCTCAAGCAACGCATCGTAGCGCTGCATGGCCAGAACTACAACAACCGCCTGATACCTGTCGAACAAAAGATGGATACCTTTGTCGTGAGTGGTTTTGTGGGACGACCTGAATACGCCAAAAAGATCAGAGGAGAACAGTATTTTTTCGTCAACAAACGCTTTATGAAGCACCCCTATCTGAATCATGCCGTAGACAGTGCTTTTGAAGATCTGCTTCCCGAAAGAGCCTTTCCGGGATATTTCCTTTTTATAGAAATAGATCCCAACGAGATCGACATCAACATCCATCCTACCAAAACAGAAATAAAATTTCAGGACGAACGTCTGATGTATTCGGTGATACGCAGCGCGGTGAAATCAGCTTTGGGAAAGTTTAGCGTTACACCTTCTCTCGACTTCGAAACGGAGCCTTCGCTCGACCTGAGGATGCCCACTGCCACCACGCCAATCCGCAATCCACAGATAACGATCAATCCTGATTACAATCCTTTTGAGAGTCAGAAACCAGAGCCAACGCCACGGGAGGAGAGGAACCGGCAGAACTGGGAAAAACTTTATGCGCAGCAGGGGGAAAACCGGCCACAGCAGCAAACGCAAGCCTTTGCTACCGGCCATACTAATGATGAACCCACCGACGATCAACCTTTTTTTCAGTTGCATCGTACCTACATCCTGTCGCAGGTAAAATCGGGCCTGATGGTGATTGATCAGCAGAAGGCACACGAACGTATTCTTTACGACAGATATGTGGAGCTGCTCAGCCGGCGCAAAGCTTTGTCGCAACAGATACTTTTTCCGGTAACTTTTGCGCTTCCACCTGCCGAAGCCGGTTTGATGCACGAGATTTCGGAAGAGCTTCGTTTGCTGGGTTTTGATATAGCGCCCGACGACAAACAACCGTTTCATTTTGTAGTGAGCGGTATCCCGGCCGGGCATCCACAAAACAACATCAGCACACTGCTGGAAGGCATTGTGGAAAACTACCGCACAAACCTGCTGGAGCTTAATCTTGACAAAAACAACAACCTGGCGCGGGCACTGGCGCGCAACGTGGCCATTAAAAAAGGACGTCCGATGCAACCGCCCGAAATGAAAGCGCTGGTGGAAGAGCTTTTTGCCTGCAAAGTACCCGATATTTCCATCGATGGCGAGCCCATCATTCGTATCATCACCACCGAAAAAATCATGTACGACAGCCAACGCCAATCATGAACAAAAGGCAAAACATCAGAGTTTAACATTCCCAAAAGTAAGAAATGAATCAACAATATCACCCACAAGGTTTCCAGGTTTTGCCGCCGGTAGTAAAAAATCTGCTGATCATCAACGGCATCATGTATCTGGCTACCATTGCACTGGAGACGCGTGGAATTAATCTGGTGAAATATCTGGGTCTTCATTATTTTGCTTCGCCCAACTTCAACCCACACCAATTTGTCACCTACATGTTTATGCACGGGAGCTTCATGCACATCCTGTCGAATATGTTTGCGCTGTGGATGTTTGGCAATATCCTTGAAAACACTTGGGGCTCCAAACGATTTTTAAAATTTTACATGATTACAGGACTGGGTGCTGCTTTGATCCATGTGCTGGTAATATGGGGGCGCATTCAATTCCTCGAGGGTGCACTTACCCCCGAACAAATTCAGCACGTTTACAGCGAAGGCCACGATGCGTTGCTTCAGGGCAAAAATTATGTAAACGAGCAGATGGCCACCATCAACAGTCTCATCAACACGCCAACCATCGGAGCTTCCGGCGCTGTGTTTGGCATCCTGCTCGGCTTTGGCATGTTGTATCCCAACATGACACTCTATCTTTATTTTGCATTCCCCATCAAAGCCAAATACTTTGTGATTGGCTACGGATTACTGGAGCTGATTTATGGTGTACGCGATCTTCCCGATGACCACATCGCTCG
This sequence comes from Bacteroidales bacterium, assembly GCA_035647615.1. Lineage (NCBI taxonomy): Bacteria > Pseudomonadati > Bacteroidota > Bacteroidia > Bacteroidales > Bacteroidales bacterium. Next base: position 227,980 of record DASRND010000036.1, read on the forward strand.
GTTTGCCCACCTTGGCGGAATGCTTTTTGGCTTTATTATGATCAAATATTGGAAACGAAAAGGCGTTCATTAAAATGATGTATCACCAACCCAACCCACTCGACAACATTAAGCGATTTTTCAAACGCTCTTCGGTATTACGCCAGCTTATCGTCATCAACATCGGCGTGTTTATCCTGGTGAGTCTTGTCAATCTGCTGTATTGGCTTTTGCAGCTTCCCGACCACCCCGAAGGCATGAGCAGCATTTCGATAGCTGCCTATTACCTGGCAGTTCCTGCCAGCCTGCCGTCGCTGCTGCTGCGCCCCTGGACGCTGCTCAGTTACATGTTTTTGCACGAAGGCTTTTTTCATATCTTTTTTAATCTGATGGTGCTTTACTTTAGCGGGCGCATCTTTATGGAATACATGAACGACCGCAAGCTTCTGAGCATCTACCTTCTTGGCGGACTGTCCGGAGCCATTTTTTACATCGCTGCCTTCAACATCTTCCCGGTTTTTGACGAAACGGTGAAATACTCCGTTGCTCTGGGCGCCTCGGCCTCGGTGTTGGCAGTGTTGGTGGCGGTATCGACATACGTGCCCGATTATTCGATAACGCTGTTTCTTTTTGGACGTGTCCGGCTGAAATATTTGGCGCTGGCTGTTATTGTCATCGACTTGCTCAGCATACAAAGCGGCAATGCCGGCGGACATATCGCCCATCTGGGAGGAGCTTTCTGGGGATTTATGTATGTAACAATGCTCAAAAAGGGAAACGACTTCTCTATAAATTTTGGAACCATGAACTTCAAAAAGTTTTTCAAATATTTCACCAAACCTGTCAAACCAACTACCACGGGTTCTCCAAATGATATTCAGCGCCCCATTACCGACGACGAATACAACTATCGCCGAAAACTGAACCAGGAGCAAATAGATAAAATTCTCGAAAAGATTTCCCGGTCGGGCTACAGCAGTCTGACCAAAGAGGAAAAAGCCATGCTTTTCCAATCCTCGAAGAAACAACATTAATCCGGCAGACGCCATGGCAGAAACAAAATCCGGCGGCAAAAGAAAATGGCCTTATCGCCTCATGCTTATCCTCAACCTGGTGTTTGTGGCTGCGCTGCTAATTTCGTATCTCGCACCCTTTACCCATCCCAAAATCACCACCATCCCTGCTATGCTTGCACTGGTGTATCCGGTGCTATGGATCATCAATGTGCTTTTCACCATTTTCTGGATGTTACGGCTGCGCTGGTATTTCTTATTCTCATTGCTTTCGCTAATAATCGGCTTGAACATCTTTATGCGGATGATCAGCATCAGCGCGCCCACCGACAGCGAGGAAACCAAAGCTGATTTTAAAATCCTTTCTTACAACGTCCGGCTTTTCGACCAGTACAAATGGCATAGTGACCAGGACTATTTTACGCGCGATGCTGTTTTTGATTTTATCCATTCGCAGCATCCCGACATTGTATGCTTTCAGGAATTTTTTCATGGCAACGACACCTACTTTCCTACCATCGACCCTTTTGTGGCTGAGAGCGAAGCAAAGAATTATCATGTGGGATATGTAAAAACTGTTGGCGACAAAAAGCATTATGGCCTGGCTACCTTCACGCGCTTTCCGATTGTGCGGCGCGAGGAGATTAATTTTGAAGATGCCGTTTCCAACTCAGGGATTTTTACCGATGTGGTGATAAAAACAGATACCATCCGAGTTTTTAATTTCCATTTGGAATCGGTGCGTTTTTCGCAGGCCGACTACAAATTTGTTTCGGAAGTTATGGATCCGGCAGCCACGGGTCATTCGTCGAGTTCAAAGATCATTTTTTATAAGTTGCACAAAGCCTTTCTGCGGCGTGCACGTCAGGCGGCGGTGGTGCGGCAATACATCAGCCAGTCGCCCTACCCGGTGATTGTTTGCGGCGATTTCAACGACACCCCCACCTCGTTCGTTTATCGCACCATCTCCGAAAACCTTCGGGATGCATTTTTGGAAGCAGGCACCGGGCTGGGAACTACCTACGCCGGCGGCATTCCTTTTCTGCGCATCGACTACCTCCTGCACAGTCCACAACTCAAAGCCCAGCATTACCAAAAATATCCGGTCGAATATTCGGATCATTATCCGATTTCGTGCACTTTTAGTTTGGAAGAAGAAAGTAAGCAGTAAAAAAGTAAGTAGAAAGTAGTGGTTAGCAATAACTTGGCACTGCCTTTCAGCTTAGACTGTGGCGGTGGTTGAGCGCCGGTTGGTGAGCGTAGCCGAACCAAGTCGAAACCAGCCTAAGCTGCATCAATTTTTGCAGGCGCAGCCTGCTTTTTTCAAATTTTGATTGAACAGGCACAGCATTTAAAAATAAACTGGAACCATCCCGTAGGGATGCAATATGGGTAGAAAGCACATTGTAATAGATTATTTCGTCCCGTACGGGACGAGATTGAGAGGCGCTCATTTTTCTACCCGTATCATGTGCCTGAAGGCACAAAGAAGTTTTGAACAGGCACAGCAAGTAAAAATAAAGCGGACGAGGGCTTCGACAAGCTGGCTTCGACAGGCTCAGCCACCGCAGCCTCCGCTGCCTCGTCCAAACCGTGGGACAGCAGGGTTTTACTTCATTATTTAACATTCGGTATTCTGCGGTTCAACATTCAAAAATTAAAACAAGAAAAAGGAATATCTAATATCCAATACCGAATCTCGAATGTTGAAGTGGGTCGATGTTCGATGAATCTGAATTCTCTGAAAACAGCGAAAAAAGAATAGAAATCGCGACCATGTAATTGCGCTCAGCGCCATGCTCTTTGCGCCACGCTCTTTGCGCCATGCGCCCTGCCTTCTTTACTTCATTATTCCCTTCGGCTACGCTCAGGGCAGGCAAGCTTCGATATTTTACGGTTCAATATTCAAAAATACCAACCCGGCGCCATGCTCTTTGCGCCATGCGCCATGCTCTTTGCTCTTTGCGCCATGCGCCACGCGCCTTGCGCCACGCGCCATGCTCTTTGCTCTTTTCCCTCTATCGTGCCATTAATTTTATATTTTTGAAGACTTAAAAAAACGGCAGCAATGGTAAATCCTAAAAAGAAACAACCTTTTAATATCCGGCAGCGCATCAGCAGCTTTGGCTATGCCTTCAAAGGGTTACGCTATTTGCTGGTAACGCAACACAACGCACGCATTCATCTGGTGGCTACGATTTTGGTCATTGCAGCGGCTTTTTATTTTAGGTTGGCTGCCGCCGAATGGATTTTACTGCTGATCGTCGTCGGAATGGTGTGGGCAGCCGAAGCCATCAACACTGCGCTGGAACTGCTTATCGATTTGGTTTCACCGCAGAAGCATCCGCTGGCCGGACACGCCAAAGATGTTGCCGCAGCAGCAGTGCTTATCACCGCCATTATTGCAGCTTTGGTGGGGGTAATTTTATTTTTACCTCACATTATCAATAGGTTTTTTATCTGATTATTAAAAAATAAATAAGAAATGAAAATTATTGCCGAAAGCGGATCCACCAAGACAGACTGGGTAATTGTAAAAAACCAGGCAGAAGTAATACGGCTTACCACAGGCGGTTACAATCCGAACTATTTTCCACCGTCAGCGCTTGAGCAGTCGCTGGCAGAATTTGCACACCAACTGGACGTGGAACAGGTGGCGTCGGTGTATTTTTATGGCTCAGGATGTTCCACACCGGAAACACAAAATCTGGTAAGCAATGTCTTGAAGCAAAAGTTTCCGGCAGCGCAAGCCGAAGTGCACCACGATTTGTTTGGCGCTGCGCGTGCATTGTTTGGACGCGGCAGTGGCATTGCTTCTATACTAGGCACCGGCTCCAGCAGTTGCGTTTTTACGGATGGCGCCATCACCAGCGCTGTGCCTTCGTTGGGCTATCTGCTTGCCGACGAAGGAAGCGGTGCCGATATTGGGAAACTTCTGCTGAACGCATATTTTAAAAATGAGCTACCCCTTGTGATAAAACAAGAATTTGAAGAAAAATTTGCCGACGAACTGCAGGATTTTATTCCGCGCCTCTACGCACGCCAGGATCCGGCCAGCTACATCGCATCCTTTGTTCCTTTTGTTGTAGCACATCGCCACGAGGATTTTGCCCTTAGGCTGGTGAGAAAAGCCTTCCTACATTTCTTTGATGAAATTCTTGCTAAATATGAAAAAGCGGGCAGCTATCCTTTGGGATTTGTCGGTTCGATAGCGCATCTTCTTGCAGATACCTTACTCGAAATAGCCGCCGAACGCAGCATGCACGTTAGCACCATCATTCGCAAGCCCATCGACGCGCTGGTGAAGTTTCATTCGGCGTAGCATCGCAGTGAACCTGATTATATTTCCTGGATGTTTTGGGTTTTCCCTTCCACAAATTTTATCATCTCCTCCACCTTGTCGGGATGAAACCAGGTGATGGCAGTGTCGCGCTGAAACCAGGTGAGCTGGCGTTTGGCATAGCGACGCGTGTTGGTTTTTATCTTATCGATGGCCTCTCCGAGCGTCATTTTACCATCAAGAAAGGCAAATATCTCTTTGTACCCAACGGTGTTCAAAGCATTGAGATGGCGGTGTGGCAGCAGACTCCGCACTTCTTCCACCAAGCCGCTGCTTATCATAGCATCGGTGCGGCGGTGGATGTTGTCGAACAATTCAGCACGCGGCAGATTTAATCCGATTTTTATAATATTAAAAGATCTCGGTTGTACTTTTTTCACTCGCAGCGACGTGTAAGTGGCTCCTGTTTGGAGGCATACTTCTATCGCACGCTTGAGTCGGTTGGGATTGTTGCGATCGACAATTTCGTAATACTCCGGATCGAGTTGTTGCAAGCGTTGCTGCAAACCAACAAGTCCCTGGCTTCGATAAATCTCGTTGATTCTCTCGCGCAAAGCGGCGTCTGGTTCGGGCAACTGATCGATGCCTTCACAAACGGCATCCAGGTACAATCCGGAGCCGCCGGCCATGATTACTATCGGGTGCTTCCGGAATAATTCGTCAAGCAATTGCAGCACATCCTGCTCATAACGCGATACATTATAATAATCGTGGATGGAAAGATGGCCGGCAAAATAATGCTTCACCGTGGCCAGTTCTTCGGCAGTCGGCGCAGCGGTTCCTATTTTCAGCTCTTTATAAAATTGTCGGGAATCGGCTGAGAGAATCACCGTATTGAAATGTTGCGCCAGCGCTATCGCTATTTTTGTTTTGTTACTTGCCGTGGGGCCGGCAATTGTGATGAGTACAGGGGGATGTATAGATTTTTGATTAATAGTCATCGTCAGTGCCTTGGTCGTCGTCATCGTCCATATCTTCGCCTACCAAAGCATCAAATTCGTCGAGTAATTCCTGCTTCAGGCGTTGTGCGTCATCCTCTATGCGCAAATTATCCTGCAAAACGAGCGTTCCTTTGCTGGCCGCAATAAAGGGATAACGGCGACGGGGTACCGATTCGACAAGTTTGGTGAGCTCAAGACGGAAACCATGCAACTGCAGGAAATCATATTCGTAAATCAGCTTCTGCCCAATTTCTTTTACAAAGCGTTCGATCTTAACTTCATCCATCAGATAAACTTCCGGTATAACTTTGTCACTTTCATCGTCGGGACTGGGATCCACAGCCATATCTATCAGCGTAATTTCGAGCAACCTGTTCCAAAAATCATCCACGATAAAAAATGAAGTCAGCTCATCTTTTTTTAAATTCAGATTTTTAATCAAAAAGTCGTGCAGTTGCCTGAAAGTCTGATTGCCTCTGACTTCAATTTCTCTTAAAAAATCGTCCTGCTCATCAATAACCAAACGGAACGTGTAGATATTCATGTGGTGTAATTTTTTTAAATCCCTATTAAAACCAAAATAATTTTCAATTCCCTACTATTTTGACCGCCGCAAAGTTCTTGTGTGGGAAGGTCAGAAAAAAAATCAAATGTAGAATAAAAAAGAGAATTACACAGATCATTAATTGTTTTTTATCACGGGCTTCAATCCATGCGAAAGACCAATTTGCAGCATCATCTGCCTGCCTTCGTCAAAATTATTGTCGATTCGGCCATCGAGAATGGCTTCGCGGATGGCGGTTTTTATCTCGCCCACAATTCTTCCGGGTGGAATGCCAAAAGTTTCCATGATAAACTCGCCGCTGATGGGGGGCTGCCAGTTGCGCAGGCGGTCTTTTTCTTCTATCTCCAGCAGCTTTTGGCGCACCAGCTCAAAATTTTTGCGGTACCGCTTAATTTTCTCCGGTATCTTCGACGACATATCGGCCTCGCACAAAGTCATAAGATCGTCGATGTCGTCGCCGGCATCGAAGAGCAGGCGGCGGATAGCCGAATCAGTGACCAGCTCTTCCGAAAGCACGATGGGGCGCAGATGAAGCAGCACCAGTTTTTTTACATATTTGAGTTTCTCGCCGGCAGGCAATTTCAGACGTCTGAAAATGGCGGGCACCATTTTAGCGCCCACAAAATCGTGTCCGTGAAAGGTCCAGCCTGTTCCATCGGCCCAACGCTTGGTGCGCGGCTTGCCGATGTCGTGCAGGATGGCAGCCCACCGCAACCACAGATTGTCCGATTCCGCTGCCACATTATCCAAAACCACCAGCGTATGATAGAAGTTATCTTTATGCCCCTTATTCTCTTTGTATTCGGCGCCCTGAAGTAAGACCATCTCCGGAAAAATCAGTTGCAACAAACCTGTATCGAAGAGCAATTTGAAACCCGTCGAAGGTTTGTCAGCAATTATAATCTTGTTAAGCTCGTCGGTGATGCGCTCCTGCGAGATGATACTAATGCGGTGTGCATTGCGTGCGATGGCATCGAAGCTTTTCTTTTCGATTGTGAAACCCAGTCGCGTTGCAAAACGGATGGCGCGCAGCATACGCAACGGATCATCGGAATAGGTGATGTCGGGGTTGCGCGGGGTGCGGATAATCTTTCTTTCGAGGTCGCCGGCACCATCAAAAGGATCGATGAGACGGCCATAATCATCTTTGTTGAGACTGATGCTCATGGCGTTGATGGTGAAATCGCGCCGCTGCTGGTCATCTTCCAAAGTGCCATCCTCCACAATCGGATTGCGTGAGGTACGCTGATAAGATTCACGCCTGGCACCCACAAATTCGATCTGATAATCGTGATAATGCAACATGGCGGTACCGTAATTTTTGAAAACCTGCACATGTTCGTTCCCAATCTCGCGACCTACGGCCTGCGCCAATTCGATACCCTGACCCACCACCACAATGTCGATATCCTTGCCGGGATTGCCCAACAAAAGATCGCGAACAAACCCACCCACCACATAAGCCGGCAGGTTCATTTGGTGCGCTGTGTCCGATACAAGTTCAAAAACAGGATGTCTTAGCTGTGACTTCACTATAAAAGGAAATACGAAAATTTTTGGTTAAAAGCGATTTTACAATTTATATTCTTGCCCATCATTCAGCAAATATTCCGGCTTAATCGCCAAAGCTTATGCCGATGCCACGGGCTGTTTTCATCAGTGCGGTTTCGTTATCCACCAGGTTGGGCTGCAGCAGAGCCTCTGCCAGCGAAGCACTGGTAATGTATGGATGCCGGTAAGAGACCATGCGCCCAAACTCGCCATCGAGAACCATCTCAAAAGCCTTCACACCAAACTGGGTAGCGAGTACACGGTCGTAAGCTATGGGGACGCCTCCGCGCTGCAAGTGACCGAGCACGGTAGTGCGAATGCTGTGAGTGCAACCGGCCTCTTTGAGTTGGTTCATCAGCACGTTGGCAACGCCTCCAAGTCGACGGTTTTCGTAGCCAATCTCCTTTTGGCTCAGGGTGGAATAGTCGCTGCCAATGGCACGGGCACCCTCGGAAATGACGATGTTAACAAAACCACGGTCGCGCTCAAAACGATCGTTTACGTTCTTGAGCACTTTTTTAATATCATATGGAAACTCAGGCAGGATACATATCTCTGCACCTCCGGCAACAGCAGCATTCAAAGCTATCCATCCGGCATACCGCCCCATCACTTCGAGAATCATCACGCGGTTGTGGCTGGCTGCGGTGGTCACCAATTTATCGACGCCCTCGGTGGCAACCTGCACGGCTGTTTGAAAACCAAACGTCGAATCGGTGGCAGAGAGATCATTGTCAATCGTTTTGGGCACACCAATTATGTTGAGCCCCATATCGAAAAGTTGCTGCGAAATTTTCTGAGAACCATCGCCACCAATATTGATCACTGCTTCCACGCCAAGATATTGGAGCTTTCGCAGCATCTCTTCGGAGCGATCGACAGTAGTCCAGGTTCCGTCGTTGTTTTTTATGGGCCAGGCAAAAGGGCCGCCTTTGTTGGTAGTTTGCAAAATTGTGCCACCCCGATAGTGAATGCCGGCCACTTTCTCCTCGTCGAGAATTACTATCTCGGTAGGCTCACGCAAAATCCCGTTGAAAGCCTCGATGCTTCCAATAATCTCCCACTGTTTTTCGGTAGAAGCACGTTTTACAATGGCTCTTATTACTGCATTCAATCCGGGGCAGTCGCCGCCACCAGTTACTATCAAACATCTTTTCATTTTATTTACATAAAGTTTTTGTTTCCAAAAATAAACCCCACTCTCACCGCCTCAAGAAACTGCCCGATTCTCGCAATCGCCCGAGGTTAAAGCAAACTAACATTTTTTCTGTATCTGCTTTCCCGATGGTCATCTCATAATTTGCCGCAAAAATAACTAATCCTTAAAACTTAGCCCCACGACATGCCGAATGTTGGCATTAAGAAATTGTAAACCAATCAAACCTTAAAATACAAATAAAAAGGCGTTCCTTTGGAAAATCATCAGAATTTGGGGCGCAAATTAGAAACGATACAATTTGGATTTTGGTTAAAAAACCGCCCCTCAAAAGTTGTAAATTGCAGGCTTTCAAAAGCTTTCATCATCATTCAATAATCATAAATACTAATAATAAAGCTGCTATGAATAAAAAAGTAGGCATCAGACACGAGGACAAATATTTAATGGAACGTCGGGTAGCTATCCCCCCCCCAGAGGTCGAAATTCTTACCCGGGCCGGAATGGAAGTTTTTGTGGAAAGTTCACCGAAACGCATTTTTAAGGACTCGGAATTTGAAGAGGCGGGAGCCACCGTAACGAAAAGTTTAAAAGATGCTCCGGTTATTTTTGGTGTAAAAGAGATGCCGTTGGATTATTTTGAAGAAGGGAAAACTTACGTCTTATTCTCCCACGTCATCAAGGGGCAGCCCTACAACATGCCCATGCTGAAACGTATGATGGAGAAAAAATGCAGCCTGATCGATTACGAAACAATTACTGACGACAATGGCCGGCGGCTGATCTTCTTCGGGTATTATGCCGGTCTTGCCGGAATGATCAATTCGTTGTGGTCGCTGGGCGAGCGTCTCAGAGTGCAGGGTACCGACAATCGCTTTACGCGGATACAGCAGTCGCACCACTACCACTCGCTGGAGGAAGCCCAAAAAGCTATCAAAGAAGTTGGCGACATGATTCGTAAAGAAGGTCTTCCCAAAAAACTCACCCCGATGGTATTGGGCATCACTGGTTATGGCAACGTGAGCAAAGGCGTTCAGGAAATGGCCGACCTGCTGCCCATCAAAGAAATCACGCCTGCTCAGCTACTGACACTCGAAAAGTCGGGTGACTATTCCGACAAATTGATTTATAAAGTGGTTTTTAAAGAAGAAGACATTTCGGCTCCGATTGATGAAAACAAAAAATTCGATCTGAAGCACTATTACGGTCATCCTGAAGAATATCGCAACCAGTTTGAAAAATACGCTCCCCACATCACTTTGTTGATGAACTGCATGTATTGGAACGACCGCTACCCGCGATTACTCACCAAAGATTTCACCGAAACGCTTTACAAACAAGGCAAGATGAAACTGCAGGTAATCGGCGATGTGAGCTGCGACCCCGATGGCTCGATAGAATTCACACACAAAGGAACTGAGATAGAAGATCCTGTATTCGTTTACGATCCTGTGTCGCGCCAAGCTACCATGGGTTTTGAGGGCGACGGAATCCTGGTGATGGCTGTCGATATTCTGCCCAGCGAGCTGCCACGTGAGTCGTCGCTCGGTTTCGGAAAAGCTTTGCGCGAATTTGTGCCCGCCATCGTGCGTGCCGACTACAACGCCAGCTTCGAAAAGCTCGACCTGCCCGCTCCAATAAAACGCGCGCTCATCCTGCAAAACGGAAAATTTACTCCCGATTACGAATACCTTCAGAAACACGTGTAACCGCTAAAAACTTACAATCCGGGACGCCTACCATCAGACATCCTGGAAAAATTCATTCATATTCTTATTCATAAAACTTTCGTAGAAATGAAAAATATTTTGATGATCGGCGCCGGTCTTTCCGCATCTACACTGATCAAGTATCTGCTCGACCATGCCGAACAACACGATTGGCACATCACTCTTGGCGACAAAGACATCGACGCTGCTGAGCGCAAAATCAACAAACACCCACACGGCAAGGCCATCTTTTTCGATGTAAACGACCGCCGCCAAAGCTGGGACGAAATTAGCCGTGCTGATCTGGTAGTATCGATGCTTCCGGCGTTCATGCACAGCCTCCTGGCTACCGATTGCGTAAAGCAAGGCAAACCCATGGTTACGGCATCTTATGTATCACCCGAAATTCGGGCACTCGACGCCGCAGCCAAAGAAGCTGGTGTTTTGTTGCTCAATGAAGTAGGTGTCGATCCTGGCATCGACCATATGTCGGCCATGCACGTGCTTGACAAACTAAGAGATCAGGGTGCCGAGATGACGGAGTTTCGCTCCTATTGTGGTGGCCTGCCAGCTCCGCAATCGGACAACAATCCGTGGAATTATAAATTTACCTGGGCACCGCGTAACGTAATCCTCGCCGGCCAGTGCACGGCACAAGCCATTGTTGATGGAAAGCATCAATTCATTCCTTACCATCAGCTCTTCCGCCGCACTCGCCGCGTGGAAGTGCTCAACTATGGCGAATTTGAAGCTTACCTCAACCGCGACTCACTGAAATATCGCAGCGTTTACGGCCTCGACGATATTCCTACTTTGGTGCGTGGAACACTGCGCCGACCCGGCTATTCGCAAGCCTGGGATATTTTTGTGCAACTTGGCCTGACCGATGATACCGTGACTATCGAAAATTCAGAAAACATGACCTATCTGGACTTCCTGAATGCCTTCATCGAATCAGACCCTTGCTTCACTCCCGAGGAAAACCTGGCATTTTACACCGGCATCGACATCAACTCAAACGAGATGTATCGCCTAAGGTGGCTGGGCTTTTTTGACAACAAAAAGAAAATTGGCTTAAAACGGGCCACGCCTGCACAGATATTGCAAAAACTGCTTGCCGAAAAATGGGCATTCCTTCCTAACGATCGAGACATGCTCGTAATGCAGCACCAGTTTGGCTACAAGCTGAAAGGGGAACAACGACACATGCTCTCCTCATTGATTGTGGAAGGCGATGACCATGTACATACTGCTATGGCAAAAACCGTGGGGCTTCCCATGGGCATTTCAGTTAAACTAATACTTACCGGAAAACTCAAACTCAGCGGCGTTCATATCCCTATTACAAAAGAGATATACGCACCCATTCTCAAGGAACTCGAAGAGCATGGTGTTCGCTTCATCGAAGAGGAAGTGCCGGTTGAAAATTAATGGTGCCTGATTTTGATCATGACTTTTAGACTTTCCCAGTAAATCCTAAAAGTCATTAAAACAACTATCAGTAGCCGATGTAAACAATCCCAAATAAATTTCAACATGAAATTCAATGACCAAAGCCGTCAAGGATTTTTGAAATTTATCTGGGATTTTTTTTGTAATTAGCTAATAATATTGAATGAGAAGTCAAACAGTAATTTTGTTGAGGGCTTCCTTCCCTGTTTTTGTATTTTTGCCGATATTTTTAAATGTTTATGAAAGAGAATTTTAATGTAAATATCAATAGCGAAGTTGGCGATCTTGAAGCCGTCATCATCCACACAGTTGGCCGCGAGGTAGAGAACATGACGCCCGAAAATGCAGAACGTGCCTTGTACAGCGACATCCTGAGCCTGTCGGTGGCGCGGCAGGAATACATGCAGCTAAGTGGTGTGCTCAGCAAAGTGTGCAAAGTTTTTGAGGTGGAAGATTTGCTTGTTTCGGTTCTGGGCAACGATCAAGTTAAAAATGACTTGATAGCGAAAGCCTGCCCCAATTGTAGCGACCAGCGCGTGTTGACGTTCCTTGATTCGCTCTCGCCAACGGCTCTGGCGCAACACCTGATTGAAGGCGTTGAAGTGCGCCGCGACAGTCTTTCACGTTACCTGAACCCACAGCGATTTGTTGTCAGGCCTTTGCATAACTTCTTCTTCACCCGCGACGCCTCGGTTTCTATAGGAAACGACGTGCTCATCGCAAGCATGGCCAGCCCTGTACGCGAACGCGAGTCACAAATTATGGAGGCCATTTTCGATTACTATCCCGACTTTAATACCAACACCTTTTCCGCTGCCAAAAGCGGCAGCAAGAATAAGTTGCTAAGTATCGAAGGCGGCGACGTACTCATAGCACGCGAAGACGTAACCCTGATAGGAATAGGCTCGCGCACCACGTCCGAAGGTGTGGATGTGATCATTGAGAAAATGAAAGAGAAAGAGAGCGTACACCACATCATCGTCCAGGAACTTCCTCACGAAGGAGAGTCGTTCATCCACCTCGACATGGTCTTTACATTTCTAAGTCAAAACGAGTGCATGGTTTACGAACCAGTGGTGATGCTACCAAATCGTTATAAAACCATTTACATTAAGATCGACAAACGCAAGGTAACCATCAGCGAAGAGAAGAACATTCTCGAATGTCTCTCCCGGCTGGGCATCGACCTGCAGCCCATCTATTGCGGCGGTACTGCCGACAAATGGACCCAGGAACGCGAGCAATGGCACAGCGGCGCCAACTTTTTTGCAATGGGGCCTGGCAAAGTTATCGGATACAATCGCAATGAAGCTACCGTGGAACAACTCAACAAACATAACTATGAGGTAATTAAGGCCGAAGATGTGATCGATGGGATAATCGACCTGAAGGATCACAAAAAATATGTCGTCACCATCGACGGCTCGGAGCTATCGCGCGGTGGCGGCGGCGCTCGCTGTATGACCATGCCACTGCGACGCAAGAAACTTTAAAATTGATTCTAAAAAATCCAACAAATAGGTTTCCTTGATCCTAAATCCTTGAGTTTTGTAGTGAACTACTTCCCTATCGAAAAAACACAACTCAGATGCTACACACGGAAACAGTCGACCGAACAACTCTGGAATTGATATGGCGCTCATTGATAAAATGTCACTTCTCTAAATCTTAAATTTCTTTCAGTGATGATAATTGCGAAGGGCAAGCAGGCTTTCCACTTTACCAATCCTGGAACTTTCAACATAACACTATCTAACAAATCTTACCTTGTGTGAAGAAGCAAAATTAATACCTGCGCTCTGCGCCTGACGCCTTGCACACTGCCATCAATTAAAACCCACCTTTTAAATATTTCCAACTTTTGATGCTTGCCGATGCGAAAAGTGGCTTAGCTTTGCACGCTGTTATCATAAACTAAAAAAACTTTTGGTAATGAACATAATCGAAAAAATATTGGCCAGCCATTCCGGGCAAAAATCCGTACAACCTGGCCAGATCGTCGACGTAACGATCGACTGCCGCGTGGCACGCGACTTTGGAGGAGCCAACGTGGTAAAAAACATCATCGACAACGGACTCACCATCGATGATCCCAAACGCACTTTTTTCACTTTCGACTGCAACCCGGGCGGCTCCGATCAAAAGTATGCCGCCAACCAGCACTTCTGTCGGCAATATGCCCGCGAAAACGACATCAAAATCTACGACATCGATGCCGGCATTGGCACCCATCTGGCTATCGACCGCGGATTGATTCTTCCCGGCGGAACCTTTGTTTCCACCGACTCGCATGCCAACATTATGGGCGCCATAGGAGCTTTTGGCCAGGGCATGGGCGACCAGGACATCGCAGCAGTATGGGCCAGTGGATCGGCCTGGTTTAAAGTACCCAAATCTGTAAAGCTTGTTTTCCAGGGCGAACGTCCGGCAAACATTTCTGCCAAAGATATTGCGATAAATATGCTCAACATCTTCGGCGCCAACAAGCTGCTGGGGTATTCAGTTGAGTTTTATGGTGATGCTATAAAAAAACTCACCCTTGCCGAACGCATCACTATTTCGTCGATGGGAACCGAGATGGGCGCCATCATCCTGCTTTTCCCACCTACCGACAAAATAATAGCTGATTTGGAAAGAATGCACGGCAAAAAGATCACCAGCATTTATGCTGACGATGATGCCGTTTATGATAAAGTAATCAGTATCGACATCAGCAAATTCAAAACGATGGTGGCCATGCCAGGACATCCGCATGACGACATCGATATTGAAGAGGTGAAGAAGGTAAAAATCGACTCGGCATTTATTGGCTCGTGTACCAACGGACGCATTGAAGATATGGCTGCAGCAGCCAAAATTTTGGAAGGACGCCATGTGGCTCCGGGTGTGGTGCTCAAAATCGTACCCTCCACAGACCATGTGTGGCAACAATCGCTGGAGCTGGGATATATCAAGACTTTTAAGGATGCCGGCGCGCTGGTTTCCAATGCCGGATGCGCAGGCTGTGCCGCCGGACAAGTGGGACAAAACGGCCCCAACGAGGTTACCTTAAGCACAGGCAACCGCAACTTTGCCGGCAAACAGGGCAAAGGATTTGTTTACCTTACCTCGCCCGAAGTGGTGGCAGCTTCGGCTGTAGCCGGATACATCACCACTGCCGACCAGATTCCGGAACAACCGGCTACCTTCGCGAAAACAGGAAAGGTAATTCAGGGTACACCCAAAGTAAAATCGGACGAAAAGCAGCCCACAACAGTTGAAGGTCGCATCTGGATAATCCAGAAAGACGACATCGACACCGACATGATCTTCCACAACCGCTATCTTACCATCACCGACATAAAAGAGATGGGACAATACGCTTTTGATAACCTACCGGGATATGAAGATTTTTCGCGCAAAGCCAAGCCTAACGACATAATAATTACCGGCAAAAACTTTGGCGCCGGAAGTTCGCGTCAACAGGCGGTAGATTGTTTTAAGTCGCTGGGCGTTTCGGCAATATTAGCCGAATCGTTTGGGGCCATCTACGAACGCAACGCCATCAACGCTGCCTTCCCCATCCTTACCTACGATCCTGCAGTCATCGAGGAGCTGGATTTGGAGTCAGGTGCTGTGGTAAAACTGGATTTTACTTCCGGAAAAATCACCAACACCCAAAACGGTAAAACGGCCACCATCAATCCTTTCTCCGAAGTGCAAGCCGACATCTTCAAACGCGGCGGGCTTCTGGGGTAAGGTAATTTTTGGAGAATATAAATAATTAACCGCGAAGGCGCGGAGGCGCAGAAAAAGACATTAATAGAAATTTAAAATCTCTGCATCTTCGCGCTTCTGCGATTAAAGTAGTTACTTTTCTTTGCGTCTCTGCAGTGAAATAAGTTTTTTGTTCCTTTGTTATAAATACAAAAGAATATGGCTCTACTCATTGATCTCACCCATACCCTGGAGAACGATATGCCCATTTTCCCAGGCGATGAACCTCCAAAATTCAGTCTGGCCACGACGCATTCCGATGATGGTTCGCAGGTAACGCGCATGGAAATTACCACGCATATCGGCACTCACCTCGACTGCCCGAGGCACTTCATCGACGGAGGCACCGCAACCGACACCAACGATCTTTCTCCATTTTATGGCAAAGCGCTCATGATCGACTGCCGGAAGTTTGGTGGTCACGAAGAAATCACAAAATCGCATCTCGGGCAGTTCAAACTGGAAGGAGAGCAATTGCAATGGTTGATTCTCCACACCGGCTTCTACCGGCATTGGGGCACCCAAAAATATTTCGATCCTTTCCCGGTGCTTTCCCCTGAAGCTGCGGAATACCTCAGAGATATTGGCATCGTTGGCATCGGGCTGGATGTGGCTTCCATCGACTCCATCGACTCCACAGATTATCCGGTGCACAAAATCATTCTGGGCAGCGGGATGTATGTAATCGAAAACCTCACCAATCTTCACCTGTTGCCCGCACAGAGTTTTACGCTGGCAGCATTTCCGCTGCGTATCTCCCGCGGCGACGGTTCTCCGGTGCGTGCAGTGGCTATCTTATAAATCCCTTAAACCAAGTTGTCGGGCTAAGATTTCTCACCCGAAAAGTAATCCGTTTTGTAACGAAACAACACGTTGAAAGTAGTAAAGCTTCCATAGATACGCGTGATGTATTGCTGGAGGTTCACCTTCTCTTCGTCACTCAGCTCGCTGCTGTTGACGCGCTGCTCGAGTACCCGCAGCCGGTCGCGTGCCATTACGATTTTATGAAAGAAAGCGTCGATAGGGATTTCTTTTTCGGACAGATCGCTACGCCCTGGTCGGAGAATCATGGTGCCACCTATCCATTTGTCGCCCATCTCTACGGTTTCCTGCACATCCGAAAACTTTCGCAGCACCTTGACGATCATATTTTCGACCTGCTCATAACTTACCAAATCGCGATCTGGTTCCATAGCATCAATCACTTCGAGTTGCTGGTAGCTGCGCGAAAGACGCCGCCAGCCATGATCGATAAACACGATTTCCCATGCCTCTGCCGAGACCTGCGTGATAACGCCCACTCCAAAATCGGGATGTCGCACCCGGGAGCCTATTCCTAAAACTTGTTCGTCCATACTTATTATCTGTTAATTTTTGCAATTTAGCTTGCTGTATCTTTCAATTATCAAAAACATTACCTTTGCGCCCTTATTATAAAATTCTTAAATGAAATTACAAAACTAAATCACAGGGAGGTAATAATGTTTAAAAAATTCTATCTTTTTGCAATAGCAGCAATTTTCTTTGCTTCTTGCAATAACGCACCAAAAGATCAGGCTGCCGAGGGCGACCAAATGTACGCCGGCGAAACCGAAGTAGTCATGGTTTCACCCGACGAATTCAACGCCAATCCTGACGCTTTTGTCGACAAAAATTTAGTGATCGAAGGTACCGCTGTGCATGTGTGCAAACATGGTGGCAAGCGGATGTTTATCATCGGCACCGATCCCGAAAACCGCATTCAGGTGAAAGCCGGCGACGCTATCTCCAGCTTCGTCGAAACCCTTGAAGGCAGCGACGTAGTTATTCATGGCTTTGTCGACGAGTTACGCATTGACGAGGCTTACCTGACGCAATGGGAAAACGAGCTGAAAGCTGATAACCCTGAATCAGATCTCAAAATCCACCGCGGCGAAGAAGGTCACGACCACGACGAAGGTGACACTCATAAAGAATATGAGCAGATAGAGGGCTACCGCACACAAATGGCCGAGCAAAACGTCGATCATCTTTCGTATTACTCCATCATTGCCAGTGAGTGCAAAGAAAAAAAATAATAAAAGCATTGCAAATACAAAAAGGCCAGGAAAGTACTTTCGTGGCCTTTTTTATTAAAAAACAAGACAAATCATGAAAATAAAATGGCGCAAATGGAACCGAGCGATTCACCGCGACGTGGGCTATTTCTTTTTTGCCATGAGCCTTATCTACGGGCTTTCGGGCATAGCACTCAACCACATCGGCGACTGGAATCCTAACTACATCGTCACACGTACAATGTTGGATACAGGACATCCTTTGGATGATGATATGGATCGCGAGCAAGTGCTTGACCTGCTAAAGCCTTACGGTGAGTCCAAAAACTACAAGAAACATTTTATGTCCAACCCATCGCATCTCAAGGTTTTTTTGAATGGTGGCAGCCTGTTGATCAACATCAACACCGGGCAGGGCGAGATTGAGAAAATTTCGCGGAGGCCCGTATTTCACGCAGTCAATTATTTGCATAACAACCCTAAAAAGTGGTGGACATTATTTTCGGATGTCTTTGCCGGCGGGCTGATCTTGCTGGCATCCACGGGACTTTTCATCCTAAGGGGGCGCAATGGTATCACACGACGCGGAGCCATTATTACAGCTGCCGGCATCATTGTGCCGGTGGTTTTTTTGCTTTTGTATTATTAAAAAATATACTGCTTTAAAATCTATTTTTGTTGGCTAAGATTAACCACTAAGAAAGATACTACATGAAACAATCACGCAGCAGCGGCATTTTACTTCATCCTACTTCCCTTCCAGGAAATTACGGCATCGGCTCGCTGGGTCAGCAGGCTTTACATTTTATCGATTTCCTGCATCTCGCCGGCCAAAAGCTCTGGCAGGTGCTACCGATGGGTCACACCGGATATGGCGACTCTCCGTACCAGTGTTTTTCAATTTTTGCCGGCAACCCCATTCTCATAGACCTTGACAGCCTGAAAGATGACGGTTTACTCGACGACCTCGATCTTTTGAACGACGAAACATTCGACAATGGTAAAGTGGATTATGGGAAAGTCATCATTTTTAAAAACAAAGTCCTGCTGCAGGCTTTCGCCAAATTTAAACAAAGCTACCTGCTGCATGATGCTTACACTCTTTTTATCAATAAAAACCAGCACTGGCTCGACGACTACGCCACCTTTATAGCTATCAAAGAACATTTTGGCGGCAAACCCTGGTGGGAATGGCCCGAAGCCTACCGCTTTCGTCAGCCTGAAACCATCGAACGTTTTACCAAAAAACACGCTCAGTCGGTTTCTTTCCAAAAATTTGTACAATACCTTTTTCACGGACAATGGCATCGCGTAAAGCGTTACGCCAACGAAAAAGGAATATCCGTAGTTGGCGACCTGCCGCTCTATGTGGCGCACGACAGCGCCGATGTGTGGAGCAACCACCTGGTGTTTCAGTTTGATGAGAATCGTGAACCCAAACATGTTGCCGGTGTGCCGCCCGATTATTTCAGCGCTACAGGTCAGCTTTGGGGCAACCCGCTCTACGACTGGGATTACATGCAGGCACATAGCTTTGAATGGTGGGCCAAACGAATCGAGGCGTCGATAGAACAATACGACATCATCCGCATCGACCACTTCAGAGGCTTTGAGGCTTATTGGGCGGTGCCTTACGGCGATAAGACCGCAGAAAATGGAAAGTGGATAAAAGCACCTGGCAAAGAACTTTTTGAAGCAATCGCTGCAAAACTCGGCAAGTTACCCATCATAGCCGAGGACCTGGGGGTAATCACAGACGCAGTAGAAGCTTTACGCGATGACTTTGAATTTCCGGGCATGAAAATTTTGCAGTTTGCTTTTAGTGATGACCCCGACAACTGCTATCTTCCGCACAATTACCGCCGCAACTTCGTGGTGTATACCGGCACGCACGACAACGACACATTGAAAGGATGGTACGACAATCTGGAGCCGGAGGTTTGTCAACAGGTGCGCGAATATATCGATAGCAAAACCGGCAATATCAACCAGAAACTCATCCGGTTGGCCTGGAGTTCGGTAGCCGATGTGGCTATTATCCCACTGCAGGACCTGATGGAGCTGGGCAGCGAGGCGCGCATGAACATTCCGGGAACTCCTTCGGGCAACTGGCACTGGCGCTGCCAGCAACACCAACTTACACACGACAAAGCTGCCTGGCTGAAACATATCACCAAAATTTACCACCGATAATCCAATATGAACCACAAAATCATCATCTACCAAACCCTCCCCCGACTCTTTGGCAACAAGACAAAAAAGACCGGATTTAATGGAACTTTAGCCGAAAATGACTGTGGAAAATTTGATGATTTTACCCACGTGGCGCTGAAACAAATAAAACAGCTTGGCGCAACCCACATCTGGTACACCGGTATACTTGAACATGGCACCACCACTGACTACAGCGAATACGGTATTAAAAAAGATCATCCTACTTTAATAAAAGGTCGCGCCGGCTCTCCCTATGCCATCAAAGATTATTATGATGTTGATCCCGATCTGGCTGTCGATCCGCATAAGCGCATGCAGGAATTTGAAGCGCTGATAAAACGCACGCATGAGACCAATCTTAAAGTGATCATCGATTTTGTTCCGAATCATCTTTACAGGGAATACTTTTCAGATGTTAAACCGGAAGGTGTTGAAGATTTTGGAAAAAATGACAATCCTGAAAAGTCATTCGACCCACAAAACAACTTTTATTACCTGCCCGGCACCGAATTTCATCTACCTGACGGGATTGCATGGCTGCAAAATATAGAAAACGAAATACCTCCGGAGCCTTACCGGGAAGTGCCTGTCAAAACTACCGGCAACGACCGCTTTACGGCACATCCCGACAAATACGATTGGTACGAAACCATCAAACTCAACTATGGTGTGGATGTACTCAACGGACGGAAAACCTACTTTGATCCGATGCCGGATACCTGGCACAAGATGCTCGACATTCTGCTATATTGGGCAGCCAAAGGCGTGGATGGCTTCCGCTGCGATATGGCCGAGATGGTGCCGGTGGAATTTTGGCAATGGGCGATTGGAGAAGTAAAAAACAAATTCCCCGAAATAATTTTCATAGCCGAAATCTACAATCCGTCTGCTTACACAGATTATATACAACGCGGCGGCTTCGATTATCTCTACGATAAAATGGGCGTTTACGATACGTTGTTCAACATTATCCACCATGGTGCGAGCGCCCGCACACTTACCGGCTGCTGGCAGGCGCTGGAGGGAAAAGAGAAACAGATGTTGCGGTTTATCGAAAATCATGATGAGGTTCGGATAGCTTCGGCGGCTTATGCCGGAAATCCTCGCGCCGGAATTCCGGCCATGACCGTTACCGCCGCCATGAATACAGGTCCGGTGATGCTTTACGGCGGACAGGAAATGGGCGAGAGAGCGGCAGGCGCTGCGGGTTACAGTGGCGACGACGGACGAACCACCATATACGATTATGCCGCAATGCCACAACACCAGCAATGGATGAACGACGGAAAGTTTGATGGCGGACTGTTAGAGGACGATCAAAAGTCGCTGAGAAAATTTTATCAGAAATTACTTACTTTTTGTCGTGATAGCGAAGCCATTGCTGCCGGAAAATTCTACGATCTGATGTGGGCAAACGAAAACGCGCCACGCGGAATTTATGCCTGGCTGCGCTACACCGAAAATGAAAAATTGCTGTTGGTAGTAAATTTTGAAAACAAGAAAATAGAGACTTTCGTCAAAATCCCCGAGCATGCTTTTGGTGAGATGGGATGGAGTGATAAAAAGGAGATGCGATTAACAGATATTTTGCAACCAGATACGATGGGACTTCAAAAGCAAGAAATTTCAGAGCGGGGAATACCGCTGGTTCTTGAAGGATACGGGGCAAGGATTATAACCCTTGCTGGGTTTTGAATTCAGCGTAGCCTCGCGGTAGCTTGAAGCCCTTGCAGGGTTTTGAATTTAGCGGAGCCTCGCGGTAGCTTGAAGCCCTTGCAGGGTTTTGAATTCAGCGGAGCAGACAGGGAGTTTGCTTTGCCCAAGTGGGTTATGCGCAACGAAACGAAACCCTGCAAGGGCAGTGGGAAGCGCCTATGGCAGCAAGAGGATTTTGCCGGAGGACATCGCAGAAATATATTGGCGGATCCCATCCACAAAACGATCGAGGGGGAATGAGGCCTGGATTTGCGTGGCAAGCTCGCCGCTGGTGAAGAGTGATTGGATAGTTTCTGAAACCTTTTCGAATTCATCAGAGGTTTTTTCGCTGATCCATCCGTTGAGGTTAAAGCCACGAATAGTCTTGCTTTTAAAAATTGCGCCAAGCGTATCAAATCCTGATAGAGGCTGCCCCGACAGTCCGCCATAAACGATCACTTCGCCGTTGTCTCCAATCGCGTTGAAGAGTTTTCCACTCAGCTCCCCTCCTACTGCATCGATGGCAGCGGTAGCTTTCAGCTCAAAAGCCAGCGCCTGAAGTTGTTCATCAAAATTATCATCGCTGATATTTAAAACATGTTTTACTCCTTCGTTTTTCAATGCTTCCACCTGCTCCGGTTTGCGCACCAGATTTATGACTTCGATGTTACGGCTTAGCGCAAAATGACGGATAAATTTTCCAACTTGTCCGTTAGCAGCCGACTGGATGACGGTTTTATGTCCGCCCTTTTGTACATGCTCCACAAGCGCCCAGGCCGTGAAGGGATTGATAAACAAGCAAGCGGCTTGCTCTACCGGCATATCTTTATCCACAACGAAATAATCTTTGTCCGACAGCGCCACATATTCAGTCCAGGCACCCTGGCGGTCGTCGTTTACATAAAAAGTAACACGCTTTCCGATAAGATTTTCTTTTGATCGTTCGCCAACACTGACGATGGTACCAGCACCTTCGAAACCTGCGATTGCCGGAAGCGTTTTTCGAACATTGTAGCCACCACGCAGAAAAGCCAGATCGGAAGGATTTACCGGGGAAGCTTCCACACGTACCAGCACCTGATTGGTGGCGGGCTGTGGCACGGGGATTTCTGCCACACGCATCGCGGCAAGCACACGCAGCAGGTTGCTGTTGTAATCATTAAGTTGAATGGCTTTCATTGTTTTAGGAAGAGACATAAATTTCTTTTTTAGAAGCTAAATAACAAACGACAATAAAACATCCGCCAATAGTCGGAGTAAACATCATAAATAAATTTCAATATTAAAAACTCAATGACCAAAAGCGATACGAATATTTGAATTTGATTCTTTATTAATACAAAAGCCGCTTTCGGTTGAAGAAGGCGGCTTTTGATTTATTCATTAAAAAAAAGACTACCGCATCGGATATTTTTTGAAAATCTCTTCTGATCTCATCAGGATATCCACATATTGTGAACGCTTGTAGGCAAATGGATCGTTCATTCTATTGCGCGAGAGCTTGCCTTTAAAATCGTCGATGTTAGCATATCCTTTCTTGTCCATCCACTGGTTGATGTCGGAAAGGATATTTTTGATTTGTCCGATACCGTTTTTGTACAAAGTGGTAACTACCTGCACTGCGTTGGCACCGGCGAGGAGCATCTGTATGGCGTCGGTTCCGGTGAGGATTCCCGTATTTCCAATAATGCTTCCATTGATGTTGCCGGCAAGTATGCCTGCATAGCGCAACGAAAGACGATAGTCGCCATGGTTGGAAAGGAACCACGGGAACACCAGTTCTTCGGTTTCGATGTCGATGTCGGGTTGGAAAACACGGTTGAACAACACAAAGCCATCACAACCCAGCTGATCCATTTCTGTTATTACCTTAAAAATGTTGGTGTAAAACGGGCTTAACTTGACGCTTACAGGAATGTTGACGGCCTGTTTTACTTTTTTGAGAACGGCCAGTTGCTGTTCCACGATCTCTTTGCCGGCTTTCTTGTCGTCGCGGGGATTGGCATAAAAGTTCAGCTCCAGGGCAGCGATGCCAGTGTCAGCAAGTTTTTTAGCATATTCGGTCCAGGTGACGTCGTACACACAGTTGAGGCTGCCAATCACCGGTAGGTTTACCTTTTTCACTATCCGCGCCAGACTCATCAGGTGCTTGTCCGGGCCGGCGTGTTCTATTTTCGGAAACAGCGTCACCATCTCGGCATGGCGCTCGTTATACTCGCTGAGGTTGTCGTCGAGCTGTGCGCGCTCGAGCTGTATCTGCTCCTCAAAAAGTGATTTGTAAACAATTGCGGCGGCACCGGCAGCTTCTATCTGCGCCAGCGCGTCGTCGTCCATCACCAGATTACTGGCGCCCACAATCAGCGGGTTTTTAAGTTCCAATCCCAAATAAGTGGTTTTCAATTCTGCCATATCATCGTATTTTTTTGTTATTAAAATGTGCTTGTTAATTTTATTTGTTCTGTTTCGGACAAAAATACCAAAAATCATCTCTCCCCGCCATACCTATTCTTTAAAAATCATTAAGATAAAATTGACGAAGTTGCTTTATTGATTAATCTGAAACGAATTTAAATAGCTGGTTTTCACATCTGCAAAGGTTTTGTAAGCCCTTCCATTTAGGAGTTATGGTTACTTTCGTAGCAAATTTTGAATTTAACGAAAATTACGATTTAATCAATTCATAATCATGACTACAAAGAAAAAGTTTATCACTTGTGACGGTAACTACGCGGCCTCACACATCGCCTACATGTTTAGCGAAGTAGCCGCTATTTATCCCATCACACCATCATCTACCATGGCCGAATACATCGACGAATGGTCGGCCAACGGACGCAAAAACATTTTTGGCGAGACCGTAAAAGTATCGGAAATGCAATCGGAAGGTGGCGCCGCTGGCGCGCTTCACGGCTCTTTACAGGCGGGAGCACTCACAACTACTTACACGGCCTCACAGGGTCTGATGCTGATGCTGCCCAACATGTACAAAATTTCGGGCGAGCTGCTGCCAGCCGTATTCCACGTAAGTGCCCGCAGCCTTGCCGCACAGGCGCTGTCGATTTTTGGCGACCACTCCGACGTGATGGCTGCCCGCAACACCGGCTTTGCTTTTCTGGCTACCGGCAGCGTGCAGGAAATCATGGACATTGCCGCCGTTGCACACCTGGTGGCTATTAAATCGCGCATTCCGTTTGTTCATTTCTTCGATGGTTTCCGTACCTCGCACGAGATACAAAAAGTGGAATATCTTACTACCGAACAGCTAAAACCCATGCTCGACATGGAAGCATTGCAGCGTTTCCGCGATAATGCGCTGAACCCTGAAAAGCCTGTAACACGTGGTACGGCACAGAACCCCGACATCTATTTCCAGTCGCGTGAAGCTGCCAACCATTTTTACGATCCTGTTCCCGACATGGTGGAAGACTACATGCAGCAGATCAGTAAAATGACCGGCCGCGAGTACCATCCGTTTACCTATTATGGTGCTCCTGATGCCGAAAACATCATCGTGGCCATGGGCTCCATCACACCTGTGATTCGTGAAACCATTGATTACCTTATGGAAAAAGGCGAAAAAGTAGGTCTGATCACAGTGCATCTCTACCGTCCTTTCTCTGAGAAATATTTTATGCGTGTACTGCCAAAAAGCGTAAAACGCATCTCGGTGCTTGACCGCACCAAAGAACCCGGCGCCACCGGCGAACCACTTTATCTTGATATCAGAGATATTTTTTATGATAAAGAAAACGCTCCCATCATCGTGGGCGGACGCTACGGATTAAGCTCAAAAGACACCACGCCGGCCATGATCGTTTCGGTGTATAATAATCTAAAACAAAACGAGCCGAAAAATCAATTTACGGTAGGTATTAATGACGACGTGAAATTCCTGTCGCTGCCGTTGCTGCCAGAAATCAGCATCGTACCCAAAGGAACTTTCGAAGCCAAATTTTACGGTCTGGGTTCCGATGGTACTGTGGGCGCCAACAAAAACTCGATCAAGATCATCGGCGAGAATACCGACAAATATTGCCAGGCTTACTTTGCATACGACTCTAAGAAATCAGGTGGCATCACCACCTCAAACCTGCGTTTTGGCGACAAGCCAATCCAGGCATCGTATCTGGTTGGAACACCAGACTTTGTGGCTTGCCACGTTCCGGCATATCTCAACAAATACTTTATGCTGAAAGGTCTGAAAAAAGGTGGAACTTTCCTGCTCAACAGCATCTGGGATGCCGAGGAAAGCAAGGATCGTTTGCCCGATCAGTTCAAAAAATACATGGCTGAGAATGATATCAAATTTTATATCATCAACGCTACCAAACTGGCCGAAGAAATCGGACTGGGCGGCCGCACCAACACCATTATGCAATCGTCTTTCTTCAAAATCTCCAACGTCATCCCTTACGATCTGGCAGTAGATGAGATGAAAAAAGCCATCGTTAAAAGCTTTGGTCGCAAAGGCGAAGAGATCGTTAACATGAACTTTTCAGCTGTTGATCGTGGCGGTGAATACGAACAGGTGGAAGTACCCAAAGAATGGGCAAATCTGAAAATCGAAAAAGTGGTAGACGACCGCAACCTTCCCGATTTTATTAAAAACGTAGTGGAACCTGTCAACGCTCAAAAAGGTGACGACGTACCGGTGAGTGCCTTCCTGGGTCGTGAAGATGGCACCTTCCCGTCGGGTCTTACCGCCTACGAAAAACGCGGCGTCGCTGTAAACGTACCCGAATGGATTTCCGAAAATTGTATCCAATGCAACCAGTGCGCTTATGTTTGTCCACACGCTTGTATCCGTCCGTTCCTTATCGACGAAGAAGAGATGGCCAAGGCGCCCGAAGGGATGAAAACCTTGAAAGCCATTCCAAAAACTTTTGCAGGATTACAATTCCGCATACAGCTCAGCCCATACGACTGTACCGGCTGCGGCAACTGCGAAGACGTATGCCCGGCAAAAGGAAAAGCACTTGTGATGAAACCTTTAGAATCCCAGCTGCATGAAGGTGACAACTGGAACTTCATGGTGAACAATGTTACCTACAAAGACAACATCGTACCCAAAGATAAATCCGTAAAGAACAGCCAGTTTGCACAGCCACTCTTTGAATTCTCGGGTGCCTGTGCCGGTTGTGGTGAAACGCCTTACATCAAGCTCATCACCCAGCTCTTCGGCGAACGCATGATGATAGCCAACGCCACGGGTTGCTCGTCGATTTATGGCGGCTCGGCACCTTCCACACCTTATTGCACCAACGCTCAGGGTCACGGACCAGCCTGGGCCAACTCACTCTTTGAAGACAACGCCGAATATGGCTACGGAATGATGCTTGGCGTAAATAAGATGCGCCAACGCATTGCCGAACGTATGAATCAAGCCATAAGCTCCAATGGGTTGAACGAAGAGATGATCGCTGCTTTTGGCGATTGGATCCAAAACGTTGACAATTCCGAAGGATCGGTAACAGCATCGGCCAGGGTAGTTGCCGCTTGCGAAAACAACGATTTGGCTGTAGCCAAAGAGATCATGAACCTGAAACAATATCTCGTTAAGAAATCAGTATGGGCCTTTGGTGGCGACGGCTGGGCTTACGACATTGGCTTTGGCGGTTTGGATCATGTTTTAGCTTCAGGCGACGACATCAACATTTTAGTATTGGATACGGAAGTATATTCAAACACAGGCGGACAAGCTTCCAAAGCAACACCAGCAGGTGCTGTAGCCAAATTTGCCGCTTCAGGCAAAAAAACACGTAAAAAAGACCTGGGCGCCATGCTCATGACCTACGGCTACGTTTATGTAGCACAAGTAGCTATGGGCGCCAGCCAGTCGCAGTTCCTCAAGGCAGTGCGCGAGGCTGAAGCCTATCCGGGTCCATCACTCATTATCGCCTACTCACCCTGTATCAACCACGGCATCCGTGCCGGAATGGGCAAAACTCAGGAAGCTGAAAAACGCGCCGTCGATTCAGGTTACTGGCATCTGTACCGCTATAACCCTGCTCTGGAAGAAGAAGGCAAAAACCCGTTCCAACTCGACTCCAAAGAGCCCGACTGGAATGCTTTTGGCGACTTCCTGGATGGAGAGGTGCGTTATACCTCACTGCATCAGGCATTCCCCGCCCAAGCTGAAATACTTACCAAAGAAGCGCTTAAAAATGCACAGTGGCGTTACAAGAGTTACCAGCGACTGGCTACATTGGACTTCTCATTGGATGAAGAAGTAAAAAGTGAATAATCGTTTTGTATTATAAAATTAAAGCCGGAAGCAATCTTCCGGCTTTTTTTTATCAAAATAAAAAACGATGTACTTTAAATCCTGAATAACTCATCACTTGTAGTAATGGAACGCTGATCCGTGTTCTATAAAAGTTTGTAAATAAAGCAGGTAATATCTGTACTTACTTTCTCCCGCTGTTTTCGATAATTTCGAGCGCATACACCCTTTTGCTTTTTACTCTTCCGTAGGTTAACACGATAAGCGTATTGTCGGTGGGATTGCTAAAAATAAAATGTGGCGTTGCTTTCACTGATTCATATCCGCCACTGTTGTTATTTACCAAAAAAGGTTCAGGAATAATTTTGCGCAGTGTGTTCATTTCCTGATCGCAGGCATACAAACTGGTGTTTTCTTCGTAATAGTAGGAATCTTTAAAAATTAAATAATACTCATTGTTTTGGGTGTTGCTGGCAAAGTCGTGAATGGCGTTATAAGTGGAAACCGAAATCGTTTCCGTTTCGAGCACGTCATAGCCTGCTAAATTGGGGTTGATATGAATAAATTGCATGTCATCAGTAATAATCCTGGTGCCATCGTCGGATATCCAAAACCGATCAGCCTCCTGATATTTATTATTCGAATAAATTTCCTGAGGAGTATCTCCCTGAATATCTATCTTCATCAATTCCTCATAGTAACCAACTCCGTAAAGATATTTCCATGAAGGATGGGCTTGGATGAAAATTCTATTGAGATTCATTTCCTGACTTACCAAATTCCGCGTATTCAAATCGAGGGTAAAGAAATTCTGGTTCTCGTATTCGAGTGTAATGTAAATGATTTGATTGAGGGTACCTGCTGCACTTACAATTTTTTTATTAAAATCATGCGAATACACTATGCTTTCGCTTTTAAGATCCAGCACAAAAAGGGAGTGGTACTGCGAAATAATCAGGTTTTTACCATCCGGCATTAGTTGCAAAAAATCATTGTTTGAATGGGAATTCCATTTAAGATCAATTTTCCGAAAGGCCTTTTCATTCAAATCGAAAACCTCCAAATATTCTCCGCCATCGGGTAAAAGATAAACCACCTGCTTGTCTTTATCAAAAGCCATATCACGCACACTGTAAGAAAGCCGGGTTTTATTTTCGGGATAGTTACGGATTGATATCCCTATGCGGATGTCCTGCCCGACATTGGATGAAAATGTGATGGACGACTGCACCGAATCACCGGTAATTTTGCTGCGCAGCGGTGCGATGGAAACGGTTTGGTACGCGCCTGCTGCAAGCGTGCCCGACGTTTTGTCGAGCACCAGAAAATCATCCTCGGCAGTAGCCGCCCATTTCAGCGTTTTATCCGCAATATTGCCCAGGCTCAGCTCGAGCAGATGATCATTATAATCAAAATCCAGCTTGGATTTGCCGGGAAACAAAAAGGTTTTGTCATCATCCTTTTCACAGCCAGAAAGGAAAAGCACAAAAACCAATATCAGCGGGAGGGATTTTTGTATCGTTGCCATCATTTTTATTTTTTTGTACATTTGCAAATATAGAAAAAATAAAAAATCGCATGAAAACAAAAATTATCGCCACCATTTTTATCCTGATCGCCTTTTCAGGATTTGCGCAATCGGATAGCCTGACACCTAAATTCAGACCCACCGAAGGCAACCTTGCCCTGGAGCTTGACTTTTTGCCCTTTAGCGAAAGCGGACCTATCGACTTAAAGTCGTTTCAAGTCCGCTATTTCATCAGTCCCCAACTTGTGCTGCGTGCCGGTTTCAACTTCGACAGGGTAAAGAAAGATGATGAGCTTCCGCGAACTTTTCAACACAACGGCAACAGCATTCTGAAGTTTAACAAATACGAAATGGATTACACCCTCTGGGGCATCAATGCCGGCCTGGCTTATCATTTTTTTGATAATACGCGCGTATCGCCATATCTTGGCATCGACATCGGATACGAAGCCAAGGCGGCGAAATACAATGATGAAGTCAACAGTTATAATTCCGGCTATCCGTCTGGAGAATTTGTAGTAGCAAAAACGGAAATCGAAAATGGCTGGGGTGTCAACGAAGTAATTTACGATCCATGGGGCAATCCTGTTAATGCTTTTACGGTTCACCAGCGGGCATACTCGTCCATTAAAGCCAATCTGGTGGCCGGCACCGACATCTATATTATGAAGCACTTTTATGCCGGCGTGGAATTGGGTCTGGGGATGGAGACTATTAAATACAAAGAGGTTACGATAAAAAAAGATGGTGTTCTCAAGTTAAAATTCCCGGAGAAAAAAGATAATACTTTTGGTCTTAATTTTAATAATGCCATCCGCATTGGATTTTGGTTTTAATAGCTAACTCTTGCTAAACTCCATGGAAATATTTTTCGGCACCAAAGAAGAAAATAACCGACGGCGCGAGGAGGAGTTTTTAAAACTTACGCCGGGCGAGCGCTTGATAGCCTTTATCGAAATGGTGACTGCTCCGCGTACTTTTCCGCTTCCAGAGGATTATGAGCATCCAAATGATAAAAAAAACAATTTCGTAATTCGCAAGAAAGATGGAGAGTAATTTTAATAAAGAGGTTTATAATTTTATTGAGGCCTGCCAAAACAACAATGTTAGGATGATCCTCGTGGGTGGAAATGCTGTGAACTATTATGGTTATAAAAGGCATTCGGCAGATATAGATTTTTGGATTGAAAACTCGCCTCGGAATCTGGATAAGATGCTCGATGCAGTGCGAGAACTCGGATACACACTTGAAGATTTCCCACAAGAAGTGAGAGCCGGAAATCAAAATATTTCTATAAAACTAAGTCCAGACTTAGAAATCGAGTTGATAACACGTTTCAATCCCGGGAAAACTTTTGAAGAAGCCTATCGGTCATCAGAAGAGTTTATTGCGGGAGGTCAAAAGATTTTGAAATGGAATATAATATCCTTCGATGACCTGATAACCAGCAAGCTCAAATCGGGACGGCCTAAAGATTTTCTGGATGTGCAGGAACTTAAAAGAATTAGAAACAAGTGAATTGGAATAACTTACGCAACAATCAATAGAATTATTTGAGTTGCTCTTTTCCCAGATGAATCTCCATGACTACAGTCAGTGCATTTTTACCTAAACAAAATCTCAAAGACCTGTTCGATGCGTCCCACGGCAATCAATTCGATACCGAAATTCTTTTTATCAAGAGTTTTAAGACCATGACGCGCCACAAAGATTTTTTCAAAACCTAACTTGGCGGCCTCACTGATGCGCTGTTCCACACGACTCACAGCACGTATCTCTCCCGAAAGCCCTACCTCAGCAGCAAAACAAGTTTTAGGATTAATGGGCATATCTTCGTTGGAAGAAATCACCGCGCTCACTACGGCCAAATCCACAGCCGGGTCGTCGATGCGTATGCCACCGGCAATATTCAAAAAAACATCTTTAGTTGCCAACCGGAAGCCATGTCGTTTTTCGAGTACGGCCAGCAACATATTGAGCCTGCGTCCGTCGAAACCGGTGGTGGAGCGTTGTGGCATTCCATAAGCTGCTGTACTCACCAGCGCCTGAATTTCGACAAGCATGGGGCGCAAACCCTCCATGGTAGAGGCAATGGTGATGCCACTGAATTGCTCGTCACGATGGGTTATCAGAAGCTCGGACGGATTAAGCACCTGACGCAGCCCGTCGTTTTGCATCTCATAAATTCCAAGCTCGGAAGTAGAACCAAAGCGATTTTTTACGGAGCGCAGCATGCGGTAGCCGTAGTTGCGATCGCCTTCAAATTGCAAAACTGCATCCACCATGTGTTCCAGAATTTTGGGTCCAGCCAATGAACCATCTTTGGTGATGTGTCCGATTAGAAACACAGGCGTGTTGGTAACTTTGGCATATTGTTGCAGTTCGTTGGCGCATTGCCGTATCTGCGAAACACTGCCGGCGGGCGACTCAATGCTGCCAGTGTGCAGCGTCTGTATGGAATCGACCATAATGATCTGCGGCTGCAGACTTTCGATGTGTCGGAAAATCGTCTCCATGTCCGTTTCTGTGAGGATGTAAGTATCGTTTTTCTTTTCACCCAATCGACCGGCGCGCATCTTTATCTGCTGCTCACTTTCCTCACCAGAAATGTACAATACGGTGAAATTTAACATATCGAGCGCCACCTGAAGCATCAAAGTAGATTTTCCGATGCCGGGTTCACCACCCACCAACACCACCGATCCGGGAACGAGACCACCACCCAGCACGCGGTTAAGCTCAATATTACACGTATCGATTCGATTTTGGGTTTGCATGTCGATGGTGCTCAGAAGCCGGGGAACCGGCTTGTGTGCTATAACAGCCTGCGACAAAGTTCCGGCAGATGATTTGGATACTGGCTGCACCAGCTCTTCCACAAAAGTGTTCCATTCCGCACACGACGGACATTTACCCAGCCACTTGGGCGACTGATATCCGCAACTCTGACAAAAAAAGGCTGTTCTCGTTTTTGCCATGACTATTTATTTTGTGATGATGCCAACAAACGCCTTATGATTCCTGAAGTAGAATAGCCTTCCAAAAAATCGATGGTTTGCACCTGCCCACCTTTAGCTAGAACTATGTCAGCCCCTGCAATGTCGTTTGTTTTATAATCGCTGCCCTTAACGAGCACATCAGGCTGCACAGCTTTGATGAGTTGGTAAGGTGTATCTTCATCAAACAAAACTACAGCACTTACAAACCGCAAAGCTGCCAGTATGAGTGCGCGCGCATCCTGATCCTGCACCGGACGCCCTTCCCCTTTCAGACGCGATACCGAAGCATCGGTGTTGAGGCCAATCACCAGCACATGCCCCAGATCGGCGGCCCTGGCCAGGTAGTCGATGTGACCACGATGCAGAATATCGAAACATCCATTCGTGAAAACTATCTTTTGATTTTTAAAATTCCAAAAAGCAAGCTGACGACTCAGGTCATCATTCGCCTGCGGGAATATTTTGGACTGTATGCTCTGGAGTTGCTCCATAGTTTTTTTGTTTTTGAATGATGGGAAGAACAATCAATGACGCGAAACCTGCCACCACAATCATCAGCGTTTGTGCCGTCCAGGTAAGCCATCCCAGTGCGTAACCGGTAGTGGCCGGAATATGATAAAGCAGCAGCACTTCGGCTATGATGGCCGGATAGATGCCAATACCGCCCTGCACGATCATGATGCCGATGGAACCAAAAATCAACATTGATAGACCGGCATCGATGCCCAGATGACTGGTTTGCGGCAAACTAAAAACACACACCCAAACCATTAGAAAATAAAGCACCCAAATCCCGATGGAGTAAAGTACAAATGCGATGGGGCGTTTGATGCGAGTGATGGCCCAGAGGCCATGCCAGAAGCCTTTAGCGATTTCGCGCATCTTGATGTAGAAGCCTGTGTATTTCAAGCGCTTTTTTAATAAAAAAAACAGGAGGATGATAACAGCAGCAATTGCAACAGCGATAAGCAAATAATTGGTGAGCGCCCCTGAAAATTGAAATTTAGCGTTAAGCGGAACGAAAATTTTATCAGTGGCATACTGATTTATTTTATCAAAAAAGATAAAGAGATTAATAAAGAAAAGCAGGATAAAAACCACGATGTCGACACTGCGCTCCACAATCACGGTACCGATGGATTTAGTGATGGGGATTTTTTCGTATTTGTTAAGCACCCCGCAACGTGTTACCTCGCCCAGCCGGGGCAGCGCCATGTTGGCCAAATAACCAATCATTACAGCTGCAAAGGTGATGGATAGCCGTGGCTTGTGGCCAAGCGGCTCGAGCAAAATCTGCCAGCGAAGAGTTCGGGCCAGGTGGCTGAGGATTCCGATTATCAAGGCGAGTACCAGCCAGCTAAAATCGGCATGAATGAACGAATCCCAGATTTCGAGTTTCTGATCCGGGGTGAGCTTGCGCAGAAATATCCAGATGAAGAAGATCCCTATGGAGAGAAAAAACAGGATCTTCAAAGCCGAAAAGAACTTCTTTTTCAAAAGCTGCTAAAGTTTGTTGTGTTGATCGGGGAAGATAATGGAAGGCTTGAACGAGCGGGCTTCTTCAAAATCCATACTTGCATACGAAACAATGATCACCAGGTCGCCGGGCTCTCCTTTGCGGGCAGCAGCGCCGTTGAGCGAAATAACGCCAGAACCTCGCGGACCTTTTATCACATAAGTGTCAAGGCGTTCGCCATTGTTGATATTGTAAACGTGTACCCGCTCGCTCTCGATCAGGTTGGCAGCATCCATCAGGTCTTCGTCAATGGCGATGCTACCGATGTAATTCAGATCGGCCATTGTAATGGTAGCCCGATGAATTTTGGATTTTAAAATGTCGATATTCATAGCAGCGGCGAAATTACTATTTTATAATCAAATTGTCGATGAGCCTTACCTTACCAAGATATGCAGCCACCAGCGCCACCACACTGTTTTTATCATCCCAGCTTTCGATGGGCAGAAGGTCGTCGGCGCCAACAACTTGCAGGTATTCAACCTGAATTTCAGCGTATTTATTCAACTGGTTGGCGGCCCAAATCTGCGCTTCTTTAGGCGTAAGGTGATCGATCTTTTGCTTTATTTCCAATAGCACCCGATGGATAACCGGGGCGATGGAGCGTTCGTGATTCGTTAACCGCACGTTGCGCGAACTCATGGCCAGACCATCTTTTTCACGCAAAGTAAGACAGGCTACAATATCGATGGGCATCTTATGATATTCCACCAGCGCCTCAACGATTTTAAGCTGCTGATAATCTTTCATACCAAAATAGGCACGGTGAGGCTGTACAAACTCAAAAAGTTTCCGCACCACGACGGCCACGCCATTAAAATGTCCCGGGCGATACTTCCCTTCAAGCACCTTGTCGAGATTGCCAAAATTGTACTTATCGTTTACGATATCCTGCTCCGGATACATTTCTGAAACCGTCGGAGCAAAAAGCACATCACAGGCTACTTCCTCCAGACGGCGGATATCGTCATCGAGCGTTCGCGGATATTTTTCCAGGTCTTCGCGGTTATTGAATTGTATCGGGTTAACAAAAATGCTGCATACCACCAGATCGTTTTCAGTATTGGCCTTGTGTATCAAAGAAATATGACCGGGGTGGAGCGCCCCCATGGTGGGCACAAAGCCAATGCTTTTTTGTTCCTGACGCACGCTTTCACGCCAGGCACCGGCTTCGGATATCGTTTTAAGAATGAGCATTCACCAGGCAATTTTAATGATTAAGAACCGAGAGAGAATATGAGCAAAAGGTCTTTTTCGAGTGCAGAAGTGGAAGGAGATTCCACGATGCGACCTATTTCCCGACCATCTTTATAAAAAATAAAAGTTGGCACACGCTGAATGTCATAAGCTGAAACATCCACATCTCCACCTGTTTTCTCACGATCGACAGAGATAAGGCGAACATCAGAGTCTTTGATACCGGCCTCATCCATGATTTTGTAAAGATGCGGCACTTGTGTTTTACTATCGCTGCACCAACTCCCCATCACCACAACTACCTGTACATTTTTCTTTTCCTTTTTCAATTTTTTAACGACTTCCTGGTCAGGAGCATAGCTGTTGTAGCCCTTGTTGTAGGCATCCGCAAAAGTGGGATTCGTTAAAGCTTGCCGATCGCATTGCCCGATAAGAATATCCTTACCACTCTGTGCGTCTTTGACGATCTGATTGTTTTGTTGCGAAAAGCCGACAACACTAAAAAGCATAACTGCAATAAAAAGTAGGTTTTTCATGGTTGATCAGTTTTAAAGTTGAATATTAAATTCCACTATCCGAAATTTATTTTTATTTTTTCAAGGAGATTGCTGACATCTTTTTCGAACGACAGACGAGTGGCTATCTCATTTTCATATTTTGTTTTTAAAACGTTTTTCTCTTCCCGAAGTTGCACAATCTCTCTGCGCAAAGCATCAACATTTCCTCCGGCAGCGGGCGATGTGTTTTCAATCTGAAGCATCATTTCCTCACGTTTTACAACCTCGGCATCATAAGCATTTTTTACAGCTGCCAACTGGTTTTGGAGCATCAAAACCTCCTCGGCTACTTGTTCTTTTTCGCGCTCCAGCGCCTTAAGTTCATCAGCATGCCGGCTTTTACTTTTATTGATGGCTGTGGCCAATTGCTTTTGCGTCTCCTGATGTTTTTCTATCTCCGACCGCAAAGCATGCAAATCAGTATAAAACTTGCCGTTGGCTTCCTCCAGTTTCATCACTTTACTTCGTTGACGCATCCAAAGCGCTAAAACCCAAATAGCAACAATCAACAGAATAAACGAAACAATCAAAAGCATGTTCAAATAACGGCGGGTGAGAAGATGCTGCTCTTCGCTATTGCTTAGCACTTGTTGTAAATCCAGCTTTTGACGATGAAGCATATCGTTTTGTGCCGTGAGGCCCGGAATGAGTGTGTCCGGAGGAATCACTTTTACGATCTCCTGCAAAAGCAAAGTGTCAAAGAAAACGACCCTGCGGAGCTGCAGATTTTCGAATCGGAACTCGGCCATATTTTTACCGGCAATCGCTCCGGAAGCCGTGTCTATTTGCGCCATCAAACTATCGCGATGCTGCATCATTTTTAGCCATGATTCCTGCACATGCAAGCCCGGAAGCGACATAATCAATAGAATAGTGATAAAATATTTAGGCATTTGTGCAAAGCATCTGATTGTAATGGGCAAAATTAGAATTATTATGATAGAAAATTAACCCATAAAAACATAAAAAAAGGGGCTTCCCTTATGGAGAAGCCCCTAAATTTCACCAATTAAACCACTTACTTAATAGTAAGTCTTTTGGTAATTACATAACCTTCGTTGCTTTCGATCTGTACAAAGTACATTCCCGAAACGAGGTTTGAAGTATTGATCTGGAAATCTTCCTGTGAAGGATTATTTTCGAAGATCACCTGTCCTACATAGTTGATCACTTTAATGTTGCTGATCACAAAGTTGGTGTTGATATTCACCAGGTCGGTAGCAGGATTAGGATAGAGGTTAGCGGTAAGTTCAGTGCTCAGGTCGTTGATAGCGGTAACACCGGCTTTCAGGCCTTCGACAGCAGAAATACCATCTTTTGCAAATACATTCTGGTTGGGCAAGTTAGCTGCGAAAGTTGCTTCAGCAGAAATTTCAACGCCGTTGCGCCAGATTTTGAAGGTAATCATGTCGCCTTCTACAAAGCCTTCTACAGCTTCGGTAGCAGGGTTGTCGCCAAATGCTCTCAGCACCAGGTTATCTATCAGACTGGTAACTTCTACCATACCGGCCATCTGGCCATATTCGTTGAAAGCACCGATAACGTCACCAATTTGCAGTCCTGACAAAGCAGCAGCAGTAATTGCGATGTTGTGCTGTGTAGCGGTGAGAACCATGTCATTCCAGCTTGTAAGGTTTGCAGGAACATTGGTGTATCCGGCTACCGCTGTTAAAACGATAGGAACATCGAAATTAGCAACACCAGGAGCAGTCATTACAACATTATAAGCACTTCCCGGAATCAGGTTTTGCAGAGTGTAAATATTAAAAGCTGGCCAGTAAATACCTGAATAATCCATACTGTAAACGGCATAGAGTGAAGCACCCAATGGCCCGAATACATCAGCAGCACTTACTGCAGTGCGTGAGTAAATGGGCATATATGAACCACCCATAGGCAAGTTAACGGTATTGTCAGTGCGCGCGTAACCTGCAACTTCGATAGAAGAGGGATATCCGCCATACAGAGCAACTTTTGCTCCATTGCTTTCATTAAAATCAAACGATGTATTGAGCGGTGTCCAGATTTTCGAGGGGTTCTTCATCTCAACATAGTATAGATCGTCCATTACATCAGCAAAGATGTTGGACATATCGGGATTTATCAGTTCGAGATAGGTTGACATACCGTTTACAGGACCATAGAAGTTGATAACCTGAGTTTCAGGGGTAATGGCAGCAATGGTAACAGTAACTTCTACTGACGTAACATCACCGCAATCGCCAGAAACAATCACATAATAAGTTCCGGCATCTGCACCCAGTGCACTTGCAACGGTGTAGGCAGCATCAGTAGCATCTGGAATAATAGCACCATTAAAATACCACTGATATCCGGTTGCGTTTACTGCTTCTACGATAAGCTCGAATGGCTGTCCGATTTGAACTTCAACATCCACAGGCTGTGTAGTAATAGTTGGGAGCGGAAGAACTTCAATCCCGAACGTGCAGAATGCTGAGCAGCCAAACTCATTGGTAACGGTGAGTGTAAAT
Organism: Bacteroidales bacterium; assembly: GCA_035647615.1. Classification (NCBI taxonomy): domain Bacteria; kingdom Pseudomonadati; phylum Bacteroidota; class Bacteroidia; order Bacteroidales; species Bacteroidales bacterium. Next base: position 265,900 of record DASRND010000036.1, read on the forward strand.
TCATATTCTCCGGCTGTTATAGGATTAAATCCTGCAACAACAGCACCATCTTCGTTGGTGTAAACACCACCTTCTATTTCGTCAAAGACAATCATTTCGATGCCTTCGCAAACAGGAGCAAAAACAGGGCATTCAACAACTGGCAACGGATTAACAAGAATACTACCCATTGCTGAATTGCTACAGCCGTTATCGTCGGTGTAAGTATACATCAGGTCGTAAAGGCCAGCTACTGCGGGGTTAAAGGTCAATGCTTCAACATCGTCTACAAAGTAGGTTCCACCTACGGGCATACCGCCATAAAGATCGAATTCTTCTTCACCTTCGCAAACAGGTGCATAAGCTGCCAGCGTAACTTCGGGCAGTGGGTTGAATGTAATGGTCATGCAATCAGTAACGGCGTTGCAGCCAGAGAGACCCTCAGCCATTACACATAGCTCTACTGAACCAGCCGCATAGTCAAGTGGGCTAGGAGTATAGGTAGGATTCAAGATATTTTCTTCGCTAAATGAACCAAGTCCGTCTGGAGTGAACCATTGGTAACTAGTACAAAATTCGCTAGAGGCATTGAGTTCAATTGGTTCGCCATCAGCACATACTTCCATATCCTCTCCGGCATTAACAACAGGAGGATTCGGGCAAGGATTCTCGCCAATAGTCAGCACCATTGTATCTGTATCGGGGCAATCGCCATCGCCGAAGAGAGAGAGCGTAACCTGTTTAGCAGCAATATCATTCGAGCCCGGGGTATAGGTAGGATCGATAATAGTAGTATCATCAAAAGTACCGTCACCGTCTGTGCTCCAAAGGAGTGCTATGGCATAAGATGCTGTAGCATCAGAAATGGTGTATGTTTCGCCTTCTTCGATGAATGCATCAGCACCGGCATAAACTACAGCAGATTGAAGAACAGTGATTTCGAACGTGCAGAAACCTTCGCATCCGTTCTCAGTAACCGTGAGTGTAAATTCATAAACACCGACATCTTCGGGATTAAATCCTATAACGATGTCACCGGCTTCGTTGGTGTAAACGCCACCTTCTACTACTGCAAAATCAATCATTTCGCTACCAGAACAAACATCTTCAAATTCCGGGCATTCAACAACGGGCAATGGATTAACGACAATATTGAAATCGCATGTACCAACACAACCATTTGCACCGGTAACGGTGAGGGTAAAGACGAATGTTCCGTCATCTATAGGATTGAATCCGATAACGGGATCACCGGCTGCATTGGTGTAAACGCCACCTTCGACTGCTTCAAAAGCAATCATTTCGCTACCAGCACAAACAGGCTCGATAACCGGGCATTCCACAATTGGAAGGGCATTAACAAGGATCGTACCCACAGCAGAGTTACTACAGCCGTTTTCGCCGGTGTAAGTGTACATCAGTTCGTATAGGCCAGCTACTGCGGGGTTAAAAGTTAATGCTTCAACACCATCTACAAAGTAAGTTCCACCTACGGGCATACCGCCATAAAGATCGAATGCTTCTTCGCCTTCGCAAACCGGAGCATAAGCTGCCAAAGTAACTTCGGGCAGTTCGTTAACCAGGATCGTACCCGTTGCGAAATTGCTACAGCCATTATCGTCGGTGTAGGTGTACTTCACTACGTATTCACCAGCTACTGCCGGATCAAACACTAATGTTTCAACGCCATCAACGTAATAAATACCACCTTCTGGTAAACCACCATAAAGAGCAAATTCTTCAATGCCTGCGCAAACCGGTGCGTAAGCTGCCAGTGTAACTTCGGGCAACTCGTTAAATGTAATAATCATGGTGTCTTGAACTGCTGTATCGCAGCCAGGAAGACCGTTAACAAGTAGGATTACTTCTACAGAGCCCAGTAAATAATCCATTTCGCCAGGAGTATAGATAGGATTCAGGATGTATTCATCGCTAAATACACCAGATGCCATTACAGTAGTCCATGTAACACTAGAGTAATATTCGGCAGAACCATTAAGCTGAACTGCTTCACCATCTTGACAAACTTCCATATCCGGGCCGGCATTAGCAACAGGTGGATTCGGGCAAGGATTCTCGCCAATAGTCAAAACCATGCTATCTGTATCGGGGCAAACGCCACCGCCTTGGAGCGTAAGGGTAACTTGACCAGCAGCAATATCACTCGATCCCGGCGTATAGGTAGTATTGGCGATTGTAACGTCATCAAATGTACCATCACCATTGGTGGACCAAAGGATTATTGTAGTGTTAAGAACGGTAGCATCAGCAATGGTGTATGTTTCGCCTTCTTCGATGGTTGCATCAGCACCGGCATAAACTACAGCAGATTGCAGAACAACAATGTCGAAATCACAGAATGCGGAGCAATTGTTTCCATCAATAACTGTGAGGGTAAAGACGAAAGTTCCGGCTTCAATAGGATCGAATTCGGTTACTTCCACACCTTCAATATCGGTGTAAACGCCACCCGGTACTGCTGCGAAATCAATCACATCGCTACCAGAACAAACAGCATCAAACTCCGGACATGTTACAACGGGAAGTGCGAACACTTCAAATGAAAGGCTTGCGGTAGAATCGGCGCATGGAGGCGTAGCTTCACCAAATACGGTAATGGTAACAACACCTACATAATCTGTATCCAGAGTGAAAATAACTCCTGTGAAAGTTCCGGCTGCAACCGGATCGACTGACCAGGTAACTGTGGCAGCATTGAGAACTTCAACACCACTAAAGTCATATGATAACTCTGTACCAGCGCAAAGATCTGCATGCTCAGTGGGGAAGTTGTTGATAACAACGTCCTGGCAGCCTCCAATAGGAGTTGCACAAAGTCCATTGGAATGGCATGACTCATCACCACCTTCCAGATTTTGGGTTACGGTGTAGCAATATTCAGTTCCATTAGTCAAACCTTCTACCAGATAGGTATTTCCTTCAACATTAGATGTTAACAATGATCCATCCTGATAAATATTGAATGTAGGCACGTAAGCTTGTTCCGTCGTAAATAATAATGTAACAACACTATATTCATCATTTTGAACGGGGAAAAATGGCTCCATCCATGCATCGCCTGGGTCAATAAACGAAATCTCAAATTCTGATGCTTCTATTTGATTTGCTACCGACCAAACCTTTATCGAAATTGGATGACCTGGCACATAACCAGGATTGCCATCACCTAAGGTTTTAAATGTAGGTAATTCCTCACTATAAGTTCCAGGTGCAGGTACACCTGTCAAAATCCGAACACCAACAATTTTATCACCATCCAAAACAGCAATCTCATCTCCTGCCTGCAAAGAAACTCCATTTAGAGTTGCAAAGTCAATATAAAGTGACCAAGTATTGTCCATTACATCCCCACCTGGCCATACAAAATGACCATCACGACTCATAGTTTCTGGTTGTTTTCCCATAGAAGGCAAATTGTCAAGAGCTGGATAAACCAAAATATCCGGAGCATTCATTCGCACGGAATATCCTTGTCCAGGAGAAAGATTCCCAATACTATTGATCCAATTATTCGCGATCTTCCGAAGTGACAAACCTGTCGAATTCTTAACGATGCTTAAATTTGGTAAAATATTATTGAATGCGGTTAGAGCATTCATTGGACTGTTATGTAAATACGCAACTAATTTTGTCCCACTTACTGGGATGGGGGTATCGTAAGGCACTTGGTCTCCGCATATTTCAAGTAAAGCCGGAGAATTCATCCTAACAGAATACCCTTCCGTTACAACCCAATTCCCGATGCCATTGACCCAGTTATTAGCGATTTTTCGAAGTGACAAACCTGCAGAGTTTTTTGCAATGCTTAAATTACCGAGAACTCCCTGCATAACATTTTTAAAATTAAGATCATCCGGTTGAATGTAGGATGATATTAATCTGGTGCCTGTAACCAGGTTGATATCCTGGCAAACCACCGGTGGCGTTGCAGCAGAGAATTTAGTTACTTCACCTAAGGCACCGTTCGTCCAGGAATATTCCGGAGTTGAGAGAACCTCTACCTCGGTGGTCGTAGCAGTGCGATAAAATTTCCAGTGTACCGTTTCGCCCTCATAAAAACCATTTTTGATAGGGGCTACGAGCGTGTCATTGCCAAAGGCCACGACGGTGATATTGGCGGTTCCGGTCCATTGGTAGGCACCACCACACTCCAACACGCCGTCGTTCATGTAGAAAGCTCCCACCCAGTCACCGGCAGAAAGAGCATTCAAACCACCGTTGTAAGCTACCGTAGTGGGAATCACGTAAACGGCCGAATTGGGATGGTTGGTAAAGTTCCAGGGCGATCCCGGAAGCTGAGCACTGCCTACAAACGGCAATAGCATAAAGAGTATGAGCCATACTCTTGATTTGTAAACTTTTAATAACATGTAATCCTCCTTTTTTAATGATTTGTATTCGCTTAGGTTTGTAAATTTTCCGATAAGTGCAAACAAATGTATGACTATTATTCAAAATCATACACTGTTTTTAACGTTTTTTAATTAAGGTCACGTCACTACTGACTTTGTAGCGACAATAGTAACTATTTTTCTGAAGTAAAACGCTTCATTCCTGTTTTTTTATCAACATTTTTTTATTAAAAATATAATTACCCTGGCTCACCTTTAGAAAGTAAACTCCGGTTTTTTGCTTTCGCAGATCGATGATTAGCGAATTGGCGCTGATAGATTTTATCGCCAGCCCATCTGCACGCAAAACCAGTTGCCCCAACGCATCAAAAACTTCTACAACAAAAGATGGTTTGGATGAAGCATCATCGGGCAAAGAGAGATAAAACAATCCGTCGGACGGATTTGGGAAAATCGTAAAACGTGATGGATCGAACCAATCTCTGATTCCGACGGTAGTGTCGATGCTAAGGATCATTTCATCCACCGCATTTACAACACAAGGTGTAAGCGGAAAAGCAGTAAGACTCAGCACAGCTCCTGCGTTGCCAATATCTGCTATGCCGGGAGTGTACACAGCATCGAGATTTTCGAAGTTGTCGAAGATGCCATCGCCGGAACTACTCCAGATAGTAAGCGAATAATTCGAGGCGGAACCATCGAGCTGGTGGGTATCCGCTTTCTCTATGGTGGCGTCCATGCCGGCGTCGGCTGTTGGAGTATAAACAATGCTTAGCAGCATATCGTCAGATACCGATAAGGTGCATGGAAATTCCGGCTGGGCGGTGAGCGTAATAGTTGCCTGACCGGCAACAATATCGTTATTTCCGGGATGATAAAGTGTATTTAAGCTTCCGGCATCATCGAAGGTGCCGTCGCCGGTGGTGCTCCACAATACTTCATCGAAATTGCTTACGCTGCCCGAAAGCTGCAGGGTGGAATTTTCACAAATAACGGCATCGCCACCTGCCGCAACCACAGGAGTATTTTGAATATTGAGCAGAAGATCATCCTGGAGAGCAGTGGTACAAGGCGCTACCGGCTGACAAACCAATGATAACGTGACGGAGCCACTGCTGACGTCCTGGGCACCAGGGAAATATTGTGTTTGTATATTTGTAGGGTCATCAAAAGAACCATCGCCGGCAGTGAGCCATTCGACGGAGGACTGGTATTGAGCATTTCCGCTAAGGAGCGCCGTTTCCGTTTCGCAGATGAGCAGGTTTTGGCCGGCATCGACAACGGGCAATGGCGCCAGGGTTAATTCCAATGCATCCTGCGCCGCGCCGGTGCAGGGAGCGATGGCATTTACTGAAATTGTTAATGTGGCTCCACCGGCGCTGATATCCGCCGGGCCGGGGTTGTAAATAGTTTGCGGCTGCGATGGTGCCTGGAAAGTTCCGTCGCCGCTGGTGCTCCACAAAGAGGTAACGCCATTGAGAATGGTAGCCAAAATATTTACGTTTTGATCTTCGCATCTGGTCACATCCATGCCAGCATCTACTACGGGCATACTAACCACCGAAACCATCAGCGAGGAGATTGCAGACCCGGTGCATGGAGCGGTTGCCTGCACAGTGAGCGTAAGCTGCGCGCTGCCTCCGGCAATATCCTGCACGCCCGGAAAGTACATTGCATCAAGCGCGGACGCATTGTTAAAGGTACCATCGCCGGATGTCGACCACAAATGTGACGAACCATTCGATTGCTGGCCATTTAGCTGTACAGAAGCATTTTCGCAAATAGTAATGTTGCTGCCTGCATTGGCTATAGGCGCCGGCGCTACTTCGACATTTAATGAGGTCGTAAGATTATCCGATCCATCGGTAACGATAACCAAATACTCTGTATCCACCTCAGGAAAAGCAACGGGATTGGGCAGGGTGGAAGAAAACCCCGGCGGCACCGAAGTCCATAAAAAGGTATGGCTTCCCGATCCGCCGCTTGGCTCCACGAGGAGCTGCACCTGACTGCCGGCACAAATCTCTTCTGGGTCGGCCTGGGCAGCAATAAAAAACCCATTGGCATATAACGAATCTACTCCCGAAAGACCATTGGCCACAAAATGATCGCATGGAACCATGTTGGGGTTGGGGTTGCATATCGCTACTGCATCGTATTCACGCTGCACCGACCATGAGTAAATTTTATAATTAACTAATTCATTGTTAGCAAATCCATCTTTCTCCGGCGAAAAGGGATCATCACCAAAGGCAATAATCCCCGTGTTCTGATTTCCCAGCCATGGCGTAGCGCCTCCGCAGGCAAACTCGCCCTGGTCGTCGAGATAAAAAACTCCGATGTAATCGCCGGGATTGAGCAGCACACCATTGATATTAGGTTGGGCCGAAACCGGAACGGCAATGATGAAGGTAGAGAGTGACGAATTGTATTCCCATCCCGGTGGCAAACCCTGGGCAATTACGAGCTGGTTTACTGCGAGGAGGAGAAGGAAAAGGAACTTAAAAAAGTGTATTTTTTTCATTGCAGTCAGCATTTTAATATTTGAAATTGTAAAAGTACAACTTCCGGATATGCTTTTGGCGAATGTAACAAATTTTTACAAAAAAAAAGGCCAACCGGATGGCTGGCCTTTTCTTAATTATTCAATTTAATGATTATTGGACTGCAATGGGTTTTGTAATAACATTACCCTGAGTAGTTTCGATGCGTACGAAGTACATTCCTTTGACAAACGTGGAAACGTTGATCTGGAAATCATTGCCTTCAACAACCTGTGAGAATACGGTCTGACCAACATAGTTGACCAGTGTAACGCTTCTCATGTCGTAATCAGAAGCAATGTTGATTACTTCATTGGCAGGGTTCGGATAAACGTTAATGCTGCGATCAACAACCAATTCGTCTAGTGTGGTGAGTGTCATGGTCATATCAACCACTCTGGACACACCATAAGTTTCAAATTTGTTGTTGTAGCTCGGATAGTTAGCATCGTACATGAAGGTTACATCAAATGTTTCGCCTGTTGAAGAACGATACAGTTTGAACATCATGTTCTCGCCATCTAGGTAACCGTCAATAACATCAGTCATAGGATCGTCGCCCATAGCAAGGAGCTTTATTATTGCTTCCCTTGTGTTGATTGTGGTAGCACCAACGCATTCGTCGTTCTGGTCGAAGGCACCCAATACGTCGTCAGCCTGCATTTTGCCAATCACTTCGTCAGCAAACAGTATAAAGTGCGGCTGTGAAGTATTAACAGCGATATTCCAGGGAGCACCATTGTCGGTAGCAGCCGGAGGAACAACAGCATTAGCAACTATAGATGCATTGAAGTCGAAGTCCGGGAATGTCACGGAGTAGTTAGCACCAGGTTTGTTCACCAACAGGTAAGCATTGCCTGGCTTGATAAACTGCAGCGGACTAGCAAATGGTTCAGCAGGAATCCAAAGAGCAGCTTCGTCCCAGCTATAGATAAGCAGGATTTCGTCAGAAACCTTTAACACCGGATCAAAGTGACCTACAAACAGATCGGTAATTAAAACCGGATAGTTGGTAAGACATGGTACATAACTAAATGAGCCGGAGACAGCAAAGTTGTGAGCTACGGTGTCGTAAGGTACATCACCATAAATTGGCAGACATCCTTCAGCTTTGAATTTGGCTTTGTAACCAATGGGCTGCCACAGACCTAACTGATTGATAGGTGGTACAGGCACCGGCCAGTAGTGTTTACCAGCGGTGTTGACCATAATTACCAGACTCTGTGAGCCGGGAACAACAACAACAGGCTGCATCACATCAGGTACAGAGGTAGTTGATTTATCAACATACGATGAAATACCTCTCCAAGTAGTTCCTGCAGGAATGTTGATGATTTGTTGCGGGATAAGGATGGTAATGCTTGCCTCAGCAACAACGCCACAGTTATCATCGCCGTGGGCAGTAAGTGTGAGTGTTACAGAACCATTCCATTTGTCAACCATAGATCCAATGTTGTATTGGGTAAGGGCTGAAGTAGCATCGGTAAAGAAACCATCTCCTGAAGTTTCCCAAAGTACACTTGATGCGTTGGCCACGATGGGTTCCAGATCAATGGGGAGCCATTGTTCAAGATCAAAGTCATAGTCAGCGCAGGTAAGTTCCATTTCTGGAGCAAGTTCAATGGTCGGATCGGCAACGATGGTCAAGGTCATCGACATAGAAACCGCTTCACATATACCTGTTGGCTGAGCTGTCAGTGTAAGAATAACCTCGTCACCATCAGCAGCACCCAGGTAGTAGATAGGATTGAGAATCGTGGCATCGCTAAAAGTACCGTTACCATCGGTAGTCCAAAGTATTGAGCTTTGGTGAGCAACTTCAACACCTGTGAATTGATATTCACCATCGCCTTCGCAAATGGAAGCATTCACCAGCCCAGTAATTTGAGGGCTTAATTCGAAGGTAATGATGATGGAATCAGTAACAGTGCCCTGACATGGGTATTGTTGATCTGCTGTCAGATACAAGGTAATTGTTTCTTGACTAATGTCCAGTTCACTTACATTATAGGCTGTTTCCAGACTGTTCTCGTCATCGAAGAATCCTGCACCGTTAGTGGTCCACAAAATAGTGGTTGCATAGAGAGCTTCACCTTCAACATCGATTGTTTCCTCAGTTTCGCAAACGGTTTGGTCTTCACCGGCATTAACTATAGGCAATCCCTGAATAGTGAGTACCATTACATCTGTGACTTCACCAGTGCATGGTAAAATTGCAATACCGGTAAGCGTAAGATTCACTGCTCCAATTTCACCAACACCAGGAGTATAGGTAGCGTTGAGTTGAGTAGCATCGTCAAATGTTCCTGTACCGCCACTCCATAATACTGAACTTACATATTCAGACGAACCATTGAGCTGGTAATCATTACCTTGACAAATAGCAGCATCAGCACCTGCGTCTACAACAGGACCTTGCTGAATTGTTACATAAACAGTATCCGATACTGGCATCTCACAAGGCGCGATAGCCTGTGCTGTAAGCACAAACATTATCTCACCAAATTCACCTTCAGCAGATGTGTAGGTGGTATTGAGCATTGTAGCATCGTCGAAAGTACCCTGACCAGCAACAGTCCACAGCAGTGAGCTGTAGCGCTCAGCAGTAGCGTCAGCAAAAGTATAGGCTTCTTCGCAAATGGTAGCATCAGCACCAGCATATACAGCAGGACCTAGATTAATAGTAAGGTTCAAGCATTCGGTAGCTGCAACTGTGCAAGGATCAATTGGCTGAGCAGTCAGGCAAAGTTCAACAGAACCTGCAAGAATATCCTCAGCGCCTGGTGTGTATTCTACATCTTCTACATCAATAAAGTTGAATTCACCATCACCGTCAGTTGTCCATAACAGACTGCTGTAATTTGATGCAACAGCAACGATTGACAGCACATCGGATTCGCAAATAGTAGCATCTTCCATTGGTTCAACAACAGGAGAAAGCTGGATGGTAAGGGTCATACAGGCTGAATCAGCGTAGAGACATGGCTCAACTGAGAAAGCTTTGATACAAAGTACAACACTTCCTTCCTCGATGTCGGATGCACTTGGCGTGTAAGTAGCCGTAAGCAGAGTAGCATCATCAAATAAACCGGTACCGGTAGTTGTCCACAATACGCTGCTGTAATTTTCAACAACAGGGTTAGCGGTATAGGTGTCGGTTTCGCAAATTGTTGCATCCTCAACACCAGAAACTACACTGGCACCAAGCTGAATGGTAAGGTTCACAGTGCTGAAAGCAGACTCTGTGCAAGGAGGTTCGATAGCTAAAGCTTCAAGCTGAAGAGTTACAGTTGTGCCGTATTCGGTTACATCAGGAGTATAGGTAGGATTAAGAGCGGTAGGATCGTCGAAAGTACCCAATCCGCCTGTCCATTCCAGCGAGCTGTAGTTGGCAGCAGTAGCATCAGCAAAAGTATAAGTCGAACCTTCACAGATGTTTGCATCATCACCGGCAAAAACTTCAGGGCCAAGCTGAATAGTAAGGGTGAAGCATTCGGTAGCTGCAACTGTGCAAGGATCAATTGGCTGAGCAGTCAGGCAAATCTCAACACTTCCTTCAAGGATATCTTCTGCACTTGGAGTGTAGCATGCCTCATCAAATGTTCCGGTGCCTGCGCTTGTCCACTCCAATGAGGAGTAATTTTCAGCAGTAGCTTCGAAACAATATGGAGCTGCTGTTTCACAAACCGTCATGTCTTCCATCGGTTCAATAACAGGTGAAAGCTGAATGGTAAGGGTCATACAGTCAGTAGCAGTGATTTGACAAGGTTCAACCGAGTAAACTTCGATACAAAGCTCAACACTTCCTTCAAGAATATCGGCTTCACTCGGCATGTATGTAGTTATAGGTGAAGTAGCATCTCCAAATGAGCCTGTCCCTTCAGTAGTCCACAATACGCCACTATAATTAGCAACTTCAGGAGCGGTGGTAAATACATCAGTTTCGCAAATTGTTGCATCGGGTCCTGCATTAGCAGTCGGGGGTGGCAGAATCGTAAGATTCATGCAATCTTTGTATTCACCCAGGCATGCAGAGTTGTCGAAAGCCCAGAGGCACAATTCAACACTACCTGCAAGAATATCAGCTTCACTTGGTGTGTAAGTAGCATTCAGCAGATTAATGTCGTCAAATTCACCGGTTCCGTTAGTTGTCCATTCGACACCACCCGTAGCGTTTTCGACCCAAGCATCCAGCAACGTGTAAGTCTCGCCTGCACAGATAATGTCGTCATCACCAGCATTAGCCTCAGGCTGCTGAATAATGGTAAGTTTCATAATATCAACAGCGGGATACGTACATGGGCTCATTGGGAAAGCAACCATAATCAGTTCAACATATCCTAATTCGATATCTTCAGGACCAGGAGTGTAAATCGGGTCTTCGATAAGCTGGTTGTTCCAGGTACCGTCGCCTTCACCCATGAATGCGAAATCCCAGAATACACCGTCAGAATATTGGCTTGAACCATCCATCTGAGCTGTTTCACCTTCGCAAATCGACTGATCGGGACCAGCATTTGCAATCGGGAAGTACTGGATGTCCAGTGTCATGCAATCAATATCAGCAATAGTACAAGGATCTATCGGTTCGGCTGTGAGGCAAAGCTCTACTGAGCCATTTTCAATGTCGGTATCACCAATGGTATAGACAGCATTGAGCAAGGTAGCATCGTCAAAAGCACCGTCACCTACTGTTGTCCATAATTGGCCACTTGCATTGTCAACAACGCCAGCCAATTGATATTGTCCGCTAGTCCATGGAGGCAGACAGAGATGTTCGCAAACAACACCGTCGGGGCCAGCATTAGCAATCGGGTTCAACTGAATTCCAACCCAAACATCGGCAGTAAAATCTTCACAAGTTGAGCAGCCGATACCTGTTACGTGCAATTCAACAAAACCAGCTTCAAGGTCTTCCTCACCAGGTGTGTATTTAGTGTATTGAATAGTGGCATCATCAAATTCACCATCACCGTCGGTAGTCCATAAAATACCACATGCATTTTCGAGGAGATACTCTTCGGGGGTGTAGAATGAATCTTCACAAATCATGGCTTCTCCACCAATTTCAATATTTACAGGAGCCTGGAAGCACAAGATCAAGCTGTCCATAGCACCATCACCTAAACAAGGAGGATTGATCGGTGCTACGAGAATGTAAAGTTTGACACATCCTGTGACATAATCCAGCGGACTCGGATAGTAAATTGGCTCGAGAATGTTTTCATTATTAAATTGTCCAACACCGTTGGTAGTAAACCATTGGATTGCAGCATAGTTATCTCCTACTACCAAGCCAGTAAAGTCGTAAAACTGTTCGTAACAAATAGTGTCACGCTCAGGAATAATATTTACAGTCGGCAGCAACTGAATATTGATCAGAATATCTGCAGAGGCAGATGCAAGGCAAGGCTCTACAGCTTCGGCGGTGAGGGTAATAATTACAGCTCCGTTGGCAATATCGCCAGAACCGGGAGTGTAAGTGGCATATAGGAAAGTGTCATCATCAAATGTACCATCACCAGAGGTAGTCCAAAGCAGACCGGAGTAATTTGTAATGGAGGCAATAGAAGTGTAGGTGGCATCTTCACAAATAGTAACTTCATCATCACCAATTTCAATAACAGGAAGAGGCTGAATGGTGAGAGCCATGGTGTCCATAGCGGGTACCGAGCAGGGATCGCAGGGAGCACCTATTAATATAAGGTGTACTGTTCCGCTGACGAAATCCTGGAATGAAGGCTGATAAGTTGGATTTACGATTGTTTCATCACTAAATGTTCCGGAACCATCAAAGGTAACCCATTGCAGGCCACAAGTGTGCTCTTCAAAAGCATCATCGAGATACACGAGCTCACCTTCACAAACGGTCTGGTCAGGTCCTGCGTAAACCACAGGAGCTTTTTCGAAACAAACCACGACTTTGTCGAGTTCGTACAATTCGCAAGGCTCAAGCGGATATCCAATTAGTACCAGGGTAACGCAATCTTCAATATCATTAGGGCCAGGATAGTAAGTGGTAGTCAGATCCTGCGGGCAGCAGAAGAAACCGTCGCCGGTAGTAGCCCACATATGATCGGATACACAATCTACTATGCCGGTTAGCTCCGGGTTTTCAGTTTCACAAACGAGCATATCTGGACCTGCGTCAACGTAGGGTGCGCACAATATGGTGAGTTGCATCGAACCTTCGCCAAAACCGGTGCAAGGATCAATAGCTCCAGCGGTGAGGGTAAGGGTGATTTCAGTATCGGAATCAGCCGGAACAGCCACGTAAGTAGCGTTGAGCATCGTAGAATCCTCAAAATGACCTTCACCGGTATGTGTCCACATGTATGGACCATCTGAATTTGTAACAGTAGGACTGGTAGTATAAGTTTCGTTGGAACATATGGTGTCATCCTTTTCGAAAACAACTACGGGCATCAATGCAAAGCAAAGCAACATCATATCTTCGTCAGAACCTATACAAGGATCAATGGCCTCAGCAGCAACCCATAATTCGGTGCATTCACCTGTTTCAGCAAAATTCAAAATATCAAGTGGGCTGGGATAATAAATGGGTTCCAAAACGTTTTCGTCGGAGTAATTACCTAAACCATTGGTAGTGTACCATTGGAGTGATTCGTAATTGGCACCTTCAACCAGATCGGTAAAGTCCATAAAATCACCTTCACAAATTGTGTAGGTCTCTGGAATAATGTTGATGCTTGGTGCAGCCTGAACCGTAAGAGTCGTGCTTGAGCTAACCGGACCACAAGTCACATCGGTTTCAGCGGTAACGGTAAAGTTGATAACACCACCCAACAGATCATCACCACCATAGAAATAGGTTGGATGTTCCACGGTAGCATCAGCAAAGTAGCCACCACCATCAGTTGTCCAAAGGATAGTATTATTAATAGCGTACATTACCGGACCCAGAGATGGATTGTCGTCAAATTCGACACTTGCTCCATCGAAGGTAAAGCTTGTTACAGCAGGATCAATGCAGAAGCCATAAGGATCACCTGCATCAACAACCGGAGGACGTACATAATAAAGGTTTGCAATACCATCAGCATCACCAATAGCAGGAGGGAGCGCGGTAAGAGTCAATAAAAGTTGGTTAGGTTCACCATTTACATCGAAAGAACCAACATCAGGTACACCGGAAAAAAAGACAGGTTCCAGTACATTCTCATTAGGTTCAAAATAACCACCTGCTGAGTTGATAGCTGTCCATTGAATTACGTCGGGATCATAATTTGTAGCAGTTATTAAGCCATCAAAATCAAACGGGTCAGCTACTCCATCATGAACACATGTAAATATAATTTCGGGCATATCCAGTGTAACCATTTCAACAAATGTAATGGTTGCATCATCTGATACAGCTCCACATGCCAGCGAAACGCCACTTAAGGTTAATGTAACACTTCCGCTGTTAATATCAGCAAGGCTGGGGGTGTAGGTAGCATTGAGTAAATTGACATTATCGAAAGTACCGGTTCCATTGGTGACCCAGCTATATCCGATCACATCAGGAGAAGCCGTAGCCAAATTCAGTACGATAGGATCGGGATCTTCACCGCCATTATAGTTACCAGCAAAAACGCCACTAAAAGTGACGGTTATTTCCGATTCAGCCTCATATGGGCTGTCTGTAGCTGAAGCCTTAACGATAAAAGTAGTAGTTTCGGTTACGGGCCAAACCAACTCCTGGGTATAGCCAATCGGGGTAGTTCCAATGAACCATTCCCAGATAAGATCTTTAACCGGCTGTGTATAGGTATCCGCAAAGAGCGTAACATCACCGGGACCGTCGCATAACAAAATGGGATAGGCATGAGCCTGAACACCAAATGTGTTTTCGAAGCTTTCAAGTACTGAAGCTCCTTCGTTCCATACATTACCACCTAATTCGAAGATAGGGATAACGATACGTTCTACACTGGCATCAGTGTCGTACCAGCGCCAGTAAAAAGGTTCTCCGTCAGAGAAACCCGGAAGAGGGGGGGTGATTAGCGGGAATTCCCCGTAGGCAGCAAAGTTGTTGTCTGCCCCTGCGCCTATCTCCACATATCCACCACAAACCAGCCCATCACCGTGATCGTAAAAGACGCCAATGAAATCGCCATCTTGTACACTGTAAACTTCGAGGGATAGATTTAGTCCATCGGGGATAATGATAACATGAGTTAACGGAGTTTCCGTTACCTCCCATCCTGCAGGTTGTGTCATAGCCAGAAAAGGCAGCAGCAGCAACGAGGCAAGTAGAAATTTTAATTTGTAAACTTTTAAATACATGTAATCCTCCTTTTTTAAGGTTTAATGAAGAAAATTGAATTGATTATTAAATTCTATAATAATTAAAATGATACTAAATTCACGAAACAAATATACTATAAAACGCAGACTACACATGCAGCCACCTTTTTTTTATCCGTTTTAAATAATCTTAACAAAAAAGCAAAGGTAGACATTAAACAGTAATTCAAGTTGAGTTTTGGACGACAAACATAATCAAAAGCGCACCAAGCGCAGTTACTTTAAGGTTTTTTAATATTTTGTACCTAACACCGCCCGCTAAAAAAAAGCTTCTGATTAAATAGTTGTACGAATTTTAAGGTGACCTTTGTGCAATTTATCTTTCCCCAACTACCTTTTCATTCCCACATCTTATCAAATTGCAACGAACCAAAAATAGCATAATTTAAAAAAAAGAAAAATTCTAATAAGAACGCTTTTAAAGCTAATAATAGCAGGAATGGACAAACACCATTACCCATCGACTCATCCGGGTTTATAGACGCTCTGACGAAGTCGTTTTTCTGCCATTGGAACGAAAAATCTGCATTTGGGCTACAGGCAAACAAAAAAGCAGACTGCAAAAACAGTCTGCTTTTTTATTGTCGTTAATAATATTTCGATTTAATCTTTCACGGCATCCACCACAGCTTTGAAGGCGTCGGGATGGTTCATGGCCAGGTCGGCCAGAACTTTGCGGTTGAGCGTGATCTGATTTTTATTCAATCGGTCCATGAATACCGAGTACGACATTCCATGCTGCCGCACGCCGGCATTGATACGCTGAATCCAGAGTGCTCTGAAATTCCTTTTTTTCTTGCGGCGGTCTCTGTAAGAATATTGAGCGCCTTTTTCGTAGGCGTTCTTAGCTACGGTCCACACATTTTTGCGGCGCCCAAATTGTCCTTTAACTCTTTTGAGGATCTTTTTGCGGCGAGCCCGCGATGCTACTGCATTTACTGATCTTGGCATTTGTTTTACTGTTTTATTACGTTAGCGCCCCGCTCCCCGGGAACTTTTCCGCTAAGCGCAAGTGAATAATTAATAATTGCTACTTCGAAAGCATACTTTTTACATTCTTTACGTCGGCGCTGTCAACCATGGCGAAGTAACCCAGGTTACGTTTGCGCTTTTTCGACTTCTTGGTCAAAATGTGACTTTTGTATGCATGTCTGCGTTTAATCTTTCCAGTACCAGTAAAGGTGAACCTTTTTTTGGCACTGGACTTCGTTTTCATCTTCGGCATTACTAAAAGTGTTTTTTAAAATGAATAAATGAGAATTCTAATTATAGTCTATTATTTCTTGGGTGCAATAATCATAATCATGCGCTTGCCTTCGAGCTTGGGCATCCTTTCTACCTTACCCACCTCTTCGAGTTCCTGAGCAAATTTCAACAGAATGATTTCTCCTTTGTCTTTATAAACAATGGTGCGTCCTTTAAAAAAGACATCTACTTTTACTTTTGCTCCTTCTTCGAGGAATTTCCTGGCATGATTCAGCTTAAAATTAAAGTCGTGTTCGTCGGTATTGGGTCCCAGGCGAATTTCTTTCACTACCACCCTTACCGTTTTGGCTTTAATTTCTTTTTGTTTTTTCTTTTGATCGTACAGGAATTTCTTGTAATCAATCACCCGGCAAACCGGTGGAGTGGCCGTAGGGGAAATCTCCACAAGATCGAGCCCCAGCTTTTCGGCAATTTCCAATGCATCTTTAATATTATAAATGTCCTGTTCTACATTATCACCAACCACCCGCACGACGGGTGCTTTTATGAGCAGATTGATCTTGTGTGGATTTTCGACTTGCCTGCGCACAGGCCTTCTTCCCGAAAATCGCTTTTTAAATGGTGTCGCTATAACCTATTCTCCTATTTTTAATTTATAATTTGTCGGATAAATGAACATGCATGAGTTTCCTTATCCGACATTAATTTTTATTTGAAACTAATTTTTCGACTTCATCACGAATTAATTCTGCAAAACCATCCACTGAGAATGCACCCATGTCGCCTTCGCCCTGCTTTCTTACCGATACGGTTCCGTCCGTTTCTTCTTTTTCGCCCACGATGAGCATAAAAGGAATTCGCTGCATTTCGGCATCCCTGATTTTCTTTCCGGTTTTCTCGCTGCGGGTGTCTATCTCGACGCGGACATCAGAATAATGCAGCAAAGATAAAACTTTTTCTGCGTACGCCTGGTATTTTTCGCTGATAGGCAATATGATAGCCTGAACCGGAGCCAGCCAAAGTGGAAACTTACC
Organism: Bacteroidales bacterium; assembly: GCA_035647615.1. Lineage (NCBI taxonomy): Bacteria > Pseudomonadati > Bacteroidota > Bacteroidia > Bacteroidales > Bacteroidales bacterium. The sequence continues at coordinate 283,345 of DASRND010000036.1, forward strand.
GGCACAGTGCTCGATGAGTACGGCCACAAAACGCTCCATTGAACCAAAAGGCGCACGATGGATCATCACTGGACGATGTTTCTCGTTGTCGCTGCCAATGTACTCAAGCTCGAAACGATCGGGCAAGTTATAATCCACCTGAATGGTGCCCAGTTGCCAGCTTCGCCCCAAAGCATCTTTTACCATAAAATCCATCTTGGGACCATAAAAAGCAGCTTCGCCATAGGCTACCACTGTTTCCAGTCCTGTCTCCTCTGCAACTTCCAGGATAGCTTTCTCGGCTTTTTCCCAATTCTCGTCGGTGCCAATATATTTTTCTCTGTTTTCGGGGTCGCGCAGTGAAATCTGAGTTACAAAATTATCAAAGTCGAGGGCCTTGAAGATTTTCATCACAATTGCCATCACGGCTTTAAACTCATCTTTCACCTGGTCGGGAGTGCAGAAAATATGGGCGTCGTCCTGGGTAAACCCACGCACGCGGGTAAGACCGTGCAGCTCGCCGCTTTGCTCGTAGCGATAAACGGTTCCAAACTCGGCGTAGCGAATTGGCAGGTCTTTGTATGAATGGGGTTTATATTTATAAATCTCGCAGTGATGTGGACAATTCATTGGTTTCAGAAAAAACTCCTCGCCTTCTACCGGCGTAGTGATGGGGCGAAATGACTCCTGGCCATATTTCTGAAAATGCCCGGAGGTTTTGTAAAGCTCCACGTTTCCGATGTGCGGGGTAATCACAGGCTGGTAGCCGGCTTCTTTCTGAACTTTTTTCAGAAACGTTTCCAAACGTTCGCGCAACTCGGCACCCTTGGGCAGCCAAAGCGGCAATCCCAACCCTACTTTTTGTGAAAAAGTAAATATCTCGAGTTCTTTGCCTAATCGGCGATGATCGCGTTTTTTGGCTTCTTCAAGCAGATGCAGATAATCTTCGAGCTCTTTGTTTTTGGGAAAAGTAATTCCGTAAATACGTGTGAGCTGCTTGCGCTTTTCGTCGCCACGCCAGTAAGCACCGGCTATGCTGGTAAGTTTAATAGCTTTAATCTGGCTGGTGTCGGGAACATGAGGGCCGCGACAGAGATCAACAAAGCCGCCTGACTCGTAAAAAGTAATTGTGCCGTCTTCCAGTTCATTTATCAGCTCCAGTTTATATTCGTCACCTTTTTTATTAAAATAATCAAGGGCTTCCTGTTTGGAAACTTCGCGCCGGCTGAAGGTTTGTTTTTGCTTTGCCAGCTCTTTCATCCTGGCTTCGATGCGCGGAAGGTCAGCGTCGGTAATTACATGGTCGCCGGTATCGACATCATAATAAAAGCCATTTTCGATATCAGGACCGATGCCAAATTTAGCACCCGGATAAAGCGCTTCGATAGCCTCAGCCATCAGGTGTGCCGACGAATGCCACATGGTGGATTTACCTTCTTTATCGTTCCATGTGAGCAGTTGCACATGGGCGTCGTGGTCGATGGGGCGGGTGGCATCCCACACCTCTCCGTCGACTTTGGCTGAAAGCACATTGCGGGCAAGTCCTTCACTGATGCTTGATGCTATTTCCAGTCCGGTAACTCCCGCTTCATACTTCCTGATACTATTATCCGGTAACGTTATCTTAATCATACAAATAATTCGGTTTTTCTAAAATTGGCGGCAAAGTTAATCATTTGAAATTACGTAGAAATATTGTTTTCCGAAAATATCTTAATTGTCAATTATGGTAAAGGGAAAACAGTCCGCAGTTCAAAGTCTGCAGTCGGCAGGGATGAGTAGGTAGGAGGTAGAAGGTAGAACGGAAAAGGCATCGTGAAACTCAATTTTTTACTCAGCGTAACTCTGTGCAACTTTTTTTTTAAAACAACGAACAATAAACAAGGAACAACACCTGCCCTGAGCGTCGGTTGGTGAGCGTAGCCAAACCAAGTCGAAGGGAACATCTTATCCCCTAATCCACCGACAAAATCGTCACTTCGGTGCGGCGGTTGAGTGCGCGGCCTTGCTCCGTGGTGTTATCGGCAACGGGATGCTGATCGGCGTAACCCTGAAATGTCAGCCGCTTTGGCGCAATATTTTGATCAGTCAAATAATCCACCACCGCTTTGGCACGATTTCGCGAAAGCGTAAGATTATAATCCACCGAGCCAATGCTATCGGTGTGCCCGCTGATTTGCACCCCGATGCCCGGATTGTTTTTTAGGAAAGCAACAAGGTGTTCCAGCTCAACCACCGAAGTTTCCTTTAGATCATATTTATCCGTATCAAAAAAGATATTGCGCAACACCATCGTCTCACCAGCTTCGATTGGTTGCAGTGCTATATTAATAAGGTGTGGTTCCAACTCAGTTGCTAAACCGGAAATGGAGATACTTTCGGAATAAAACAAGTAGCCTTTTCGGGAAACATTTAGCGCATAATGCCGGTTGGCCGGGATACACACGATGAACTCACCTGTGGCAGCATCAGAAAATGAACGGACAATTTCTTTTTTGTAAAGTAAATCCGTGAGGCTGAAATAAGCCTCAAGCGGTGCATGCGTCACCGCGTCGGTAACCTTGCCTTTGGCGTAAGTAGCAGGCTGAGGCCGGATACTTTCGTGAAGCGGAAATTCAAAAATATCGTATCCGCCCATTCCACCCAAACGATCGGCAGAGATGTAAGCTTTGCGGCCGGAAGCAGTAACGATTATATTTATTTCGTCGGCAGCGGTATTAATCGGAAATCCGAGATTTACCGGTGCACTCCACTGCCCCATGCTGTCGGCGCGTGAAACGTACAAATCGATACCGCCCATGCCAATGTGACGATCGGACGAAAAGTAGAGCGTCTGTCCGTCGGGATGGATAAAAGGTGCCATTTCGGAACCGGAAGTATTAATCACAGCGCCAAGATTTTCAGGCGTCGACCAGGAACCATCGTCGAGCAGGCGGCTGCACCAAATATCGGAATTACCGTAACCGCCGCCACGCGTGCTGGCAAAATAGAGCGTGCGCCCATCGGCAGCCAGCGAAGGCTGCGATTCCCATTTGGCAGTATTAATCACCGGCCCCAAATTAACAGGCGGAGTGGCCCGGTTGCCCGACAAACGTGAGGCATAAATATCGCAACTGCCATAACCATCGTCCCAATGGCAGCCTGCAAAAAGCAGATTGCCGCCATCCCAGCTAATGGTAAGCGCTCCTTCGTCGCCGGGCGTATTTATCGGTGGACCGAGTTTTACCGAAGCAGGCCACGGCATGGTGTCGGCACTGCGGACAGAATAATAAAAATCGTCGCCTTCTTTTTTGCCGTCGGTGCCGATTTGCCGTCCTGTAAAATATAATGTAAGCTCGTCGGCGCGAACCGCATTGATGTATTCGTCGCCGGCAGTATTGATTCCGGTTCCGATATTTACGGGTGAGAAAGGGACAGGGTTGGCCACCGCCTTTTCGGCAAAGAGAGCACAGCGCAGGAAATAATCGGCATCAGCGATGCGTGCCTGTGCAGCGCCGGGAGCAGAAAGGAATTTTTCGAAATAGGTCACTGCAGTGGAATATTCCGCCTCCTGATAATAAATTACTCCTGTAAAAAACGAAGCTTCGGGATAAAGATGTGACTGATCGATTGCAACAACTTTTTTATAAATTTCTAAAGCCTGACCCGGCTCATCGGTAGCTTTGTAAACGTCGGCAAGCAAAAGATATGCTTCCAGAAAACCCTCGTCTGCAGCTATGGCTTTTTGCAAATCTGCGCGGGCTTGCGGGTAATACATGAGCGTGAAGTTGCTGCGTCCCTCTTCAAAATATTTGATAGCTTTTCGCGAAGTGGTCGAAAGTTCCTGCGCATCTGCTGTTATTGCGCAAAGTATTATTACAGCCAAAAGCGCCCAATGGTATATTTTGTTTAGTGGAATCACAATCTTTTAAAATGATCAGATTATAAAAAATCAATAACCAAAATTTGTTTTAGAAATTGCAAAGAAGAAAAGGTGCGAAGAAATGCAGGGGCAACCCGATTACGGAATCTTCATAAATTTATGCGTTTGCAATGAGATTTTCCACTTTGGATTTTTCATCACATAATCGATAATTACGGGCGTGATGTATTTGGCGCGGCTCCATTCGGGCTGAAGAAAAAGCCTGCACGCGGGAGAAACCTGAGCGGCATATTCCTCGGCCCAGGCAATGTCACTATCGTTATAGATGATCACTTTTAATTCGTCGGCCCGGCTGATGATATTCTGGCGGGGCGCCATATTTTTCTTTGGCGAGAGACAAATCCAGTCCCATTCGCCTGTGAGCGGATAGGCGCCGGAAGTTTCCAAATAGGTTTTGCAGCCCTTGCCTCTTAGCTGCCGGCACAAATAATCGAGGTTGTACATGAGCGGCTCACCACCGGTAACCACCACTGCTGAAGAAGGATTTTCGATGGCATGCGCCACAATACTGTCGGTGGCTGTGAGGGGATGAAGCTTTGGATTCCACGATTCTTTTACATCACACCAGCGGCAACCTACGTCGCAGCCACCGATGCGGATAAACCAGGCCGCCTCGCCGGTATTGTAACCTTCGCCCTGAAGGGTATAAAATTCTTCCATGAGCGGAAGCAAGAGTCCCTGTTCGAGCAGTTGGTTTTGTTCGGGATTATCAGTGATGAGTTTACTCAATTTTGGACAATGATTTTTTTGACAAGATGATGATCTCCGGAGAGAATTCTTAAAAAATAAATTCCCGGCTCCAGTTTTTTTGTTTTAATGGTCATAGGAAAATTACGCGCATCAATATCTTTAACAGCCGTTTCCTCAAAAAGAATTTTCCACCGCGTCGAGCGCAGCTCCACCGTAAATTCGGGCTGTGGTAATTGTACAATATCAAACTGTAATTTACCCGAAACTAACGGAGACAGGCCGGCAATGATAATTTCGCCCGATTGAAAACCAGATATTCCCATGAGCGAGTCGGCCAATAGCTTGTCGATATTTAAACCAAAAATAGAAGGAAATTCAGCGCTCTCCTCACACGAAAAGACGACAGAGTCAGGAGCGACGAAACAAATGGCCTCGGTTTGTACAAATACCAAATCCGGAAAATTGATGCGCACACGAGAGGCCGGGAAGAAATCAACGCCGTCGAAACCCGTAAAATACCAGGCAAATGATTCAAAATCCACATAACCTATCAAAGCAATCTTCTGATGATCGTCGCTCAAAGCAGCCCCGGTAATTAGCCCGCCGGCATCAAAACCACCACGCGGCTGCAACCGGTAATTACCGGCACGGGCAGGCATTGCGTATAGCACAGTGCGCTGATCTCCCCAATTTTTAGTAAACAAAAAAAGGCTGTCGTTGAAGGCAATCATGGCTTCACAATCGAAATTGTGCTGATGTGTACGTTTCTCGAAATTCGTCTGATTGGCATACGAAAACATAATTGTGTCGAAGCGTGATACCGTCACGATATCGCCGGCAGGAATATCTTTTTTGTTGATTTTATAAATACGCAAATCCTTGCGATTGCCGCGGTTGTTGCCAAAGTCGCCAACATAAAGATGACCTTCATCCTGCGTAAGCTCCTCCCAGTCGTAATTGGAAATCCCTTCCAGACACACGGTTCGCAGAAGGTGTCCATCGTCGACGTCGAGGGCATAAAGACACGGAAGATTTCCGCTGTCGTTGAGCGTCCAGTACATGCCATCGAAAAAGATCAATCCCGAACTTTCATGCACCTCTTCCGGAAGCGGTGAAATAGACGGAGCAACCTGTACTGTGATGACAACATCGGCAGACGCATCCGGACTAATCATACTTTGTTGCGCCATTGCCGAAAGGCCAAAAAATGTTGTGCTATATAATAAGGTGTAAAAACACAAAAATCGAAGGTGCTTCATTTAAGAAATCCCTGTTTTTAATTTGAAAGCTTTGAGTGTGTTTAGCAAAAGCGCTACGCGGGTCATCGGACCTACTCCGCCCGGAACGGGAGTAATGTAAGCAGCCTTGCGTGCAACCTTTTCGAAATCGACATCACCAACGAGCTTGAAACCGGATTTGGTATCCGGCGAAGCCACCCGATGGATGCCAACGTCGATGACTGTAGCACCATCTTTTACCATGTCTTCGGTAACAAACCCAGGCTGACCGATGGCCGCTATGAGGATATCAGCGTTGGCCGCAATTTCTTTAAGCCCTGCCGACTTGCTGTGACACATGGTAACCGTTGCGTTGCCGGGATTTGCTTTGCGCGAAAGCATAATGCTGAGTGGAGTTCCTACGATATTGCTGCGGCCGAGCACTACAACGTTTTTCCCGGAAGTTTCGATTTTGTATCGCTTCAGCAGCTCCATAATTCCGAAAGGTGTGGCTGGCAAATAGGTAGGCTGCCCAAGCACCATCCTGCCGATATTCACGGGATGAAAACCGTCGACGTCTTTGGCAGGATTAATTTTATCGATAACGTGATCGACGTTAATGTGGCGTGGTAGCGGCAACTGCACGATGAGTCCGTGGATGTCGTCGTCATTGTTGATAAAGTCGATGGTCTCGAGCAGCTTGAGTTCCGAAACGTCTTTGCTCAGTCGGTAAATGGAAGAAACCATGCCTACACTTTTGCAATCCGACTCTTTGTGAGCCACATAAGTTTCGCTGGCAGCATCCTCTCCCACCATAATAGCAGCCAAATGAGGCGCGATATCGTTTTTGTCGATGTATCCGGCTACCTCTGCTTTGATCTCTAATTTGATCTCCGCTGCCGTTTTTTTGCCATCAATAAGTTTCATAGTAAATTTATTTTGGTGTAAATGCCCTGAAGAATCTCAAAACCAAAAAAAACAAAAACCAAATAAATCTCAATTTCTAAATTGAGAAAAATCAAACCGTGAAACTGTTTGAAATTTGTGGTTTGGAATTTATTTGTAATTTTAACATTTGTATTTTGGAACTTGCGCTTAGCCCTTATCGTGCTTTCATGCGCTGCATCATTTTCATCATATTCTTACCACCGCCTTTTGTCATCATTTGCATCATTTTGCGGGTTTCTTCAAACTGCTTGATGAGCCGGTTTACTTCCTGAATGTCCGCTCCGGAGCCACCGGCAATTCTGCGACGGCGGCTGCCGTTGATGATCTTGGGATCTTCGCGTTCGGTGGGCGTCATCGAATAAATGATGGCTTCAATTTCTTTAAATGAGTCGTCGTCGATGTCGAGATTTTTGATGGCCTTGCCCATGCCCGGGATCATGCTCATCAAATCCTTGACGTTGCCCATCTTTTTGATTTGCTTGATTTGCTGCAGGAAGTCATTAAAGTTGAATTGATTTCTGGCGATCTTGCGTTGCAGAACTTTGGCTTCTTCTTCGTCGAATTGCTCCTGTGCTTTCTCCACCAACGAAACAATGTCGCCCATCCCCAGAATTCGGTCGGCCATACGACTGGGATAAAACACGTCGAGTGCGTCAATCTTTTCGCCGATTCCCACAAATTTGATAGGCTTCTCCACTACCGAACGAACCGTGAGGGCCGCACCGCCACGTGTGTCGCCATCGAGCTTTGTCAAAACCACCCCTTCGTAATCCAGGCGGTCGTGGAAAGCTTTGGCAGTATTCACAGCATCCTGACCAGTCATGGCATCCACCACAAAAAGTGTTTCCTGTGGATTGATGCTTTTCTTCACGTTGCTGATCTCATCCATCATCTCCGCATCAATGGCCAAGCGGCCTGCGGTATCAACGATCACTACATTATGCCCGAAATTTTTGGCGTGTTTTATTGCGTTTTTAGCAATTTCAACAGGGTTTTTATTGCCCTCTTCGGTGTAAACCTGCACGCCAATTTGCTCGCCCAGCACCTGTAGCTGATTGATAGCAGCGGGACGGTAAACGTCGCCTGCGACCAAAAGCGGCTGTTTCCCTTTTTTTTGTTTCAGATAATTGGCCAGCTTAGCGGCAAAAGTCGTTTTACCGCTACCTTGTAATCCGGCGATGAGTATGATGGCGGGAGTACCTTTGATGTTGAGTTCTTCGTGGGTGCCGCCCATCAGCTCCACCAGGCTTTCATGCACGATTTTCACCATCAACTGACCCGGCGAAACGGCAGTGAGCACGTTTTGACCAAGCGCCTTGGCTTTCACATCCTCAGTAAAATCTTTAGCAATCTTATAGCTGACGTCGGCATCGAGCAATGCCTTGCGAACTTCCTTAAGTGTTTCTGCAACGTTTATTTCGGTAATATGCCCGTGGCCCTTCAATATCTGGAAGGATCGTTCGAGTTTTTCGCTTAAATTTTCAAACATAATCTACTGATTTTTTCAGGATTGCAAAAGTAGGATTTTTTCCTAAACGGGGTGTAATTCAAAGCGGGCACGTGGAATGGCTTTGCCGGACCGGGCTGTTCTAAAAAGCCTTTGGCACAAACGCTTTGTGATTGATAATAGAGGCGCTGCCGCCGGTAGCTTTTATAACAAAAAAGCCCATTTTCTCAGCCATCCGTGCGCTGGCTTCTTCGGCTTTCAGAAAAGCCATGCAACCGTAAATGATGTTGTTTTTGTATTGGGATAAATACTCTTTGGCTTTCCAGAGCTTTTGGTGAAATTCTTTAACATCTTCAGCACGCAAGGTGGTTTTTACTTCTACAATTACGACCTCCTTGCCATTTATAGCAACAATATCATATTCATAATTCTGCCCCTGATGGATTCCTTTTACGCGTTCGGTGGTTTGCGTAACCTGAATGTTTTTCTCGTTGAGCAATTTAATCAGATCACCCTCAACAAGTGTTTCAATCAACTTGCCCCATTGCGTCGTAAATAAAGCCGAAAGTTTTTTGATACTTTTATCAGTCTCTTTAAACTTTTCAGTAAGAATCCGGTCATTTTCCTGAATTTGTTTTCCGGTTTCCTGAAACAGTTTCCACACCTGGTCGAAGGTCACTGGCTGACCATAAGGCTGAACGGGTTCGTTTACATTATCATTTTCCATGGTGCAATTATTATTGAATAAGAAAACTCAAAAGTACAATTAAAGATTGTGATAATCAATGATTGCAAATTGTTATTGATGTGGGTCTTGTGGGAAAATCACGGAATAAAATCTCAGGAATTTTATCAAAAGCCAGCCTCTGCTGCCAGCTTTCGCTTTTCATCTTTTTTAAAATTCCAATTGAGAATTGGTAGCGACCTTTTTTGGTTTTTGTTCCAAAGTCCAAATTGAACGCCATGAAGATGGGCTGTTTTATTAACGATACCTATCTGAACACCTTTTGCTGTTTTAATAGTATTCACTGCGCCTATGGCAACTCCATTGACTTTATCGTAAAGATTCCAGAGCGCATTGATCGAAACACCATTTACTGTTTGCCCCAAACTCATGAATAATGAAAAAGAAACACCGTTTACCTTGGGCGTAAAAGTTCCAAATGGAGAAAGGATCAACCCGTTGTGCACCGCTCTCAGCGGCAACGTGTCTTGTTCGGACACTGTGTCATTTGGACTTGACTGCTCTATCTCTCTGAAGTTGGATGTATTAATATAAAAAACCTGCAGGAAACCTTGTCCGGGAATTTGCAGGTTTAGGCCATACGAATATTTGGTGTAAGCCAGATTACAAATGGCTTCCGAACCCACCGGTCCGATGGCAATTCCGTAGATGTTTCTGGCTCCGGAAGGAATCAGCGCAAATGCATAGCGATTTCGGGAAATTTTTGACAGCCTCGTCGTATCGTCCTGCGCAGACGAAACGATTGTGAGCATTAACAAAGGAATTATCAACAACTTCTTTTTCATGCGCAAAAATTTAAAGTGTTGACGGTTCTATACCTTTAGAGCATCACATCCCCTACTCTATCACTATTTTTCGGGTGGTAATATCATCACCTGTTTGTATTCTAAGAAAATACATTCCGCGGGTGAGCTGCTGCACATCGATTACATAGCCGGCAGAAATCGGCGTTAGTTTACAATTTGCTATTCTTCCCGAAACATCGAGTAGCTGCAGGTTCAGGTTTTTGATGTTGGGATTAAGAATGGAAACGTAAACCTGATCTTTTGCAGGCACAGGGTAAACCAGAATATCCTGCAAAAGCAGATCATTAGCAATGCCGGTGGCTTTACAAATAATTGGATACATGGCGTGATTTACATCCAAACCAGGATTGCCCTGCTGGTAGGTGCGCCAGGCTCCGGCGGAAGTTTGCTCCCAGGAATCGCTGTGGTTAACTGCCGTTATTTTATTGGTAAACAAAGCAATCGTATCGCCGGCAATCTGCGGCATCTCGAAGCCCATAAAAAAATCTTTTTGGATATGCGCCCATTGATCGAAGAAGACAACCGTGGATAAATGATTTTCGACATCAAAAACAATATGAGAGAGCGGCACCGTAGCCTGATCGAGAACGGTTCCGGGACTATTATCAGCGCCATCGTTATCCCATATTTTAAAAACTACCGGCACATCGTTGGACAAAGATTGTGTCGCCCAGGCAAAATCGAACACGCCGCCCATGAGCAAACCTTTGTCTTCGTTCACCTGATAAAGTGTGGCTTTCGCCAGATCGCCTCGCGAGTTGTTGCCCGAAAGATAGCCATGATCGGGTGAAGCTACGCGATACAAATAATAGCTTCCGGGAATCCGGTAGTTGAGCGAATCGCACGACCCGTAACCAGATGCGCGAATAAAATCAGGTTTCGAGGCCAGACTGGTGGTAGAATCGGCACCCCAAATACGTAGCTTTACGGTGTAAATCCCTGGCTGCTGATACACATGCACCGGATTTTTTGCTGTATCGACAGAGCCATCGCCAAAACGCCATTCGTATTTTGTTACTGCGCCCTGGCTACGATCGGTAAATTGGACGGTTAGAGGAACTCCACCGTACGTTTTATCGGCCTTAAAATTGGCGATCAAATCCAGTTCAGATTTGTCGTCAGCCACCCCGGTGTTGTCGCAGTTATTAATGGTTATTGCAAAAGAGGTTGCCGTAACTGACCGCTGCGCTGAGGCATAAAACACAGCAAAGATCAGCATTAAAAACAGTTGGATTTTTTTCATAATGAGAAATATTTTGATTTGCGAAAATAGACTAAATCCTCATTCTCCAGATCCTTACCATTAAAAACTTACAATTTCTAAATAAACTGGGTACAAACCATTCCCAATTGAGGTTTTTAAAATTATCTTTGGCTCCTCAAAAATTTTTATTCATCAACCAAAAATTTGAACTATGTATCTATCGCGTCACTCCAATCACCCACATCGCTCATTGCTCCACCACACAGGCATAATCCTACTGATGATTTGCTTTCTGTTTGGTTCGGCAGATTTAATTGCCAAAAAGAACAAAGACAAAAATGAGGCTGCCGACACCTTGAAATCGTCGGTGTTTTCAGGTTTAAAATGGCGAAGCATCGGACCGGCGTTCACCTCCGGACGTATTGCCGATTTCGCTGTAAATCCTGACAATCACAGCGAGTATTATGTTGCCGTGGCTTCGGGGCATGTTTGGAAAACTACCAACAACGGCACTACTTTCAGTCCCATATTCGATAACCACAAAGCCTACTCGATGGGCGTTGTAACCATGGCTCCCTCCAATCACAACCTGATATGGCTTGGCACCGGCGAAAACAATCACCAGCGGGCGCTGGGCTATGGTAATGGCGTTTATAAATCAGCCGATGGCGGCAGCTCCTGGGAACACATGGGGCTGGAGGCGTCGCGGCAAATTGGAAAAATTGTGATCCATCCCACCAACCCTGAAATTGTTTTTGTAGCTGCAGAAGGTTCGGCCTGGGGATCGGGCGGCGAACGTGGTCTTTATAAAACTACTGATGGTGGCAAAAACTGGAATAAGGTGCTTGAGATAAGCGAGAATACCGGCGTGAATGATATTGTAATGGATCCGCGTAATCCCGATATTTTGTATGCTACCTCCGAACAACGTCGGCGCCATGTGTACACCAAGATTGGTGGTGGCCCTGAGTCAGCAGTTTACAAATCGACCGACGGTGGTGAAACCTGGAACAAGATCATGAAAGGATTGCCTGGCGTACACATCGGCGGCATGGGGATGGCCATTTCACCTGCCAACCCTGATTATCTGTACCTCATCATGGAAGCCCAGGACGACAAAGGTGGCTTCTTCAGAACTACCAACGGCGGCGCCTCCTGGCAAAAACGCAGCAGCTACCATTCCAGCGGACAATACTATAATGAAATCGTTGCCGACCCTAAAGACCCCGAAAAAGTGTATTCGCTCGAAACAATAACGAAAGTTACTGTCGACGGTGGTAAAACATGGAAATCTGTTGGTAATAAAGGTCGTCATGTGGATGATCACGCCATGTGGATCGACCCGCAGGATACTGACCATTTTATGATTGGCGGCGATGGCGGCATTTACGAATCGTACGATAATGGTAGTAATTTTATTTTTAAAAGTAACCTGCCTGTAACCCAGTTTTACCGCGTCACCCTCGACGGCAGCGAACCTTTCTACTGGGTTTATGGCGGCACGCAGGATAACAACAGCGTAGGAGGCCCTTCGCGCAACACCAAGTCACAGGGCGTTACCAACGACGAGTGGATCGTAACACTTGGTGGCGACGGCTTCTTCCAGGCCATTGAGCCTGGCAATCCAAACATTGTTTATTCGGCTTATCAATATGGAAATATTTACAGATATGATAAAAAATCCGGCCAACGCATCGACATAAAACCAGAACCTGGCAAAGATGAGCTTACCTATCGCTGGAACTGGAACGCCCCATTTTTCCTCAGCCCCCACTCAGGCACCCGACTTTACATTGCTGCCAACAAAGTGTTTCGCAGCGACGATCGTGGCAACAGCTGGCAGGTAATCAGCGACGACCTTACGCGAGACGAAGACCGCAACCAATTTAGTGTAATGGGCAAATACTGGCCTTCCAATGCAGTAGCCAAAGATATGTCAACATCGCTGTGGGGAACCATCGTTTCGCTGGCCGAATCGCCTGTAAAAGAAGATCTGCTCTACGTTGGCAGCGACGATGGTGTGATTCAGGTAACTGAAGATGCTGGCAAAAACTGGCGAAAAATCACCTCCTTCCCGGGCGTACCGGAATTTACTTACGTGAGCGACATCATGCCTTCGCGCTTCAACGAAAATGTGGTGTATGCCTCCTTTGACAACATCAAGAGCGACGACTTCAAGCCCTACCTACTGCGCAGCAACGACAAAGGCGCCACCTGGGCATCCATTGCCGGCAACCTGCCCGAAGACGAAACGATACACACCATCGAACAGGATTACAAAGTGCCGGAATTGCTTTTTGTCGGTACAGAGTTCAGTGTGTTTTTCACGATCGATGGCGGTGCAACCTGGACACAACTCACGTCGGGCATTCCCGATGTAGCGGTTTATGATCTGGCTATTCAGGAACGCGAAGGCGATCTGGTTGCAGCTACTTTTGGTCGCGGTTTTTATGTTTTGGACGATTATTCCGCACTGCGTCAGATCAGCAAAGACACTTTGGAAAACCAGGCAAAACTCTTCCCGGTAAAAGATGCATTACTTTACATACAGGAAGGTGGCCGCTACGGACAAGGCTCCACCTATTTCTCGGCTGGCAATCCTGATTTTGGCGCCACCTTTACCTATTATATTAAAGAAGTACCGGAAACCACAAAACAAAAACGGCTCAAAGAGGAGAAGAGGTTATTTAAAGATAGCAAGCCAATTCCGCAGCCATCCATAGAGCAAATGCGCGAAGAAGAGCGCGAGCTGCCGCCGGTTCTAGTTTTTACAATAAAAGACCAGCAGGGAAAAACGATAAGAAACCTCTATAAATCGCCATCAAAAGGGATCAACCGGCTCACCTGGAATTTACGTTATCAGGGCAAATACCCGATAAATCTGCGCGACAAAAAGTTTGATCCTAAAAAAGATGGTAACTCAGGCATGATGGTAATGCCCGGAAAATACACTGTGGAGCTGGCGCTTGACCATGATGGTGAAATAACGCCGTTGGCCGCCCCGGTTGCTTTTACTGTGAAAATGCTCGACAACACTACTTTACCTGCCGACGACATCGCTGGTTTGGTAACCTATCAGGACAACGTAGCTGAGCTTGGGAGAACCCTGAGCGGAGCCGAAAACTATCTTGGCGATTTGATTAATAAAACAGAGTCAATACGCCAGGCGTTACACAACACGCCGGGAGTCCCCAAAGATCTTAGCACAGTAGCGCGCGACATTGCAAACGAACTAAATGATCTCGAAGTTCGATTTAACGGAGTACAAACTGGACCAAGCTCGGAAGAAACACCACCGACAGAGGTTTCGCTCAACCAGCGTTATGGCGTTATCGGTTGGTCGCACTACGCATCTACTTCGGCGCCAACAAAAACACATCTTACACAGTACCAGATATTAATGGAAGAAGTACCGGGAGTTGTTGATGCGATTAAAGCCCTCGACAGCCGTATTAAAATTCTTGAGCAGAAAATGGGACAATATGAAGTGCCCCCAACACCCGGAAGAATTCCTGATTTGAAAAAATAATTATGGCACCATAATGCCCATCACAAAGCTGTTCCAACCAAGGGGCAGCTTTTTTTATTAAAAATAATTTTGGTAAACAAAAACATCTGTATACCTTTGCGCCCCGATTTAAGCTTCGAATTGATAAGTAACTAATAATAAATCTTTTAAAACAGAGGTAAATAATTATGATTATTGTTCCTGTAAAAGAGGGCGAAAACATAGAAAGAGCGCTCAAGAAGTACAAGAGAAAATTTGAGAAAACTGGCGTAGTTAAAGAAGTAAGAGAACGCCAAAAATTCACAAAACCTTCCATAAAAAAACGTCAGGCGCGCATGAAAGCTATCTATATCCAGCAACTGCGTGACGCTGAAGACGCATAGCCAGCCCACCATAATTTTTCGATAGAAATAAACAGGTAAGTTTTTGTTCGGGTCGATAATTTAATCGTATCTTTGGACGAAAGTTTACCTGTTTTATTTTCATGCTGCACACTTTTATCAAATATCTGGCTTCTAATAATAAAAGGTACTCTGCCCATACCATCAAAGCCTATAGCAGCGATTTGGGGCAGTTCCAAGACTTTTTATCTTCCTTTTACCAAATCACTGATCCCGCAAAGGCTAACCACCACCTGATTCGTGCCTGGTTAGTTTCATTGCTTGAAGCTGGTGACACCCCCCGAACCATCAATCGCAAAATTGCTGCGCTAAAAAAATTTTACAAATTCTTACTCAGCCGGGAGCTTATCGCTGCCAATCCGATGTTAAAAGTTACAGCACCAAAAACCTCCAAAGACCTTCCTGGTTTCATCAAAGAAACTGATATGGAGATTTTGTTAAACGACGTTAATTTTGGCGAAGGATTCGCTGCTATGCGCAATAAATTAATCATCGAAACACTTTACTTAACCGGCATTCGTGTATCAGAACTAACAGCAATTACCGTGAACGACATCGACCTGAATCGAAAACTGATAAAGATCAACGGAAAAGGTAACAAGCAGCGGATGGTTCCCGTTGTCGGACGGCTGGCAACCAGCTTGCAAAACTATCTGCCACTCCGCGATAAAGCTTTACAAAACACAGACGCTGCGCAAACAGCGCTCTTCACTACCATTAAGGGCAATGATATCTATCCTCGGATGGTTTATCGTGTTGTTCACAATCATTTGACACTGGTGTCTACGAATCACCGCAAAAGCCCTCACATGCTGAGGCATAGCTTTGCAACAGCACTGATGAACCATGGTGCTGAACTAAATGCTGTAAAAGACCTGCTGGGACATGCAAACCTGGCAGCTACACAAGTTTACACACACACTACTATTGATAAAATAAAAAGTATTTACAAACACGCTCATCCACGAGCCTAATTTTAAAGGAGGTACATTATGCAAATAGACATTCGCTCAATTCATTTCAAAACAGACAAAAAGCTGGATGATTTTATCAACGAAAAAGTCTCGAAACTCGCGCAATACTACGATGGGGTATTAGCAGCCGAAATTGCCTTGAAGCTGGCCAACATCGAAGGAGGGGAAAATAAAATTGCAGAAATAAAATTAGCCATTCCAGGCAACGATTTGTATGCCAGCAAGCAGAGCAGATCCTTTGAAGAAGCCACCGATGGAGCCGTTGATGCCTTGCGCAAACAACTCATCAGGCACAAGGAAAAAGTGAGAAAAGTTTAATTTTCTTCACTTTGCCGAAAGAAAAGTTTTGGTAATTCAAAATACTATTATACTTTTGCAGTCCTTTTTAAAATAAAGGGCTGTTTTTTATTAACCTAACAGCATTATTTAGTTCTTTAATCATCATGTTTACAGGCCGATGTAGCTCAGTTGGTAGAGCAGCTGATTTGTAATCAGCCGGCCGGCGGTTCGAGTCCGTCCATCGGCTCCACCAAAAAGTTGGAGTAAATAATAATATGGGGAGGTACCAGAGCGGTCAAATGGGGCAGACTGTAAATCTGTTGGCGAAGCCTTCGGAGGTTCGAATCCTCCCCTCCCCACCATATTATTAATAGTGCAGAGTTCATCACGTATTGTAAACAAAAGGCATACGGAAGGATTTCAGTAATACGGAATCCTTTTTTATGAGATGCTATTGCGGAAGTAGCTCATTTGGTAGAGCGACAGCCTTCCAAGCTGTAGGTAGCGGGTTCGAGACCCGTCTTCCGCTCTACATA